>JACRDE010000293.1 GCA_016212935.1 Desulfomonile tiedjei
CTGCGGCCGCAACCAAACTTTGTCCGATTTCTCTCATAGAAGCAGTAAGTTACATCGATCGCAATCCAACTTCTTCTCGAGAAAACAAGAAATCGAACGTTATTAATAAGAAGTGCCTCCCCGATTTTACATATTTGAAAGCGAAATGGTATAACGCGTTGTTCTTATTCCCCCGCTGCCTTTAATTCCCTCAATCAAACCTGAAGTCTCAAGGGAGCGAAGCAGCCTTCTCGCTGTCTCTCTTCCGAGCCGAAGCGCAGTCTGAACGTCCCCGGCAGAAAACACCTCATGCTCAGGATCGGAAAGAAAAGCAGCCAAGCGATCTCGGCCATCAGAAGTACGAATAGTCCGGAATCCTTGCAGTTCAAAATTATTTTCAAGGAAATGCATGATGCTCATTCTTTCAGGATGCGTGGACATTTGAAGCGTTTCCGGAAGGTCGTCCGGCCGTATAGAACCTGCGGGTCTCTTCTTGACGATGAATGAGAGCACAAAACTCAGTTCGTCAATATTTCCAGGCCAGTGGTAGTCGTGTAGCAATCGAGAAGCGTCTTCTGAGATCCTTTCGTTAAAGTGGTTTTCACCGCACTTCCTCGCGACAAAATCTATCAAATCAGGCAGATCGTCACTTCTGGCACGTAGTGGGGGGATTTGTATTCTGGTGGGTGCCAAGAAAGCAAACAGGTCGTGAAGAACCGTTTTCGGCGGATCATCTCTCAGACTCCATGGGCCGGTGGAGACAATGATTCTGCACGACGGAACCCGGTTCATATCGGATACCAGTCGGTTGCAGATGGATCTCTGGATCTCTAGCGGCGCCGTGTCCACATCCTTGATGAACACCGTGACTTCAGGACCGTTCGGGAGTATCCCTTCCTCTCGATCCGAAGCAAATGAGTTCATTTCCGGTTGTTCACCGTCGAAACTCCTCACGTGCAAGGAGGAATCCGGGAGGCCTCGCAGCTGATGCGCCAGGCGGGCCATCCAATCGAACTCACACCCTTTTTCGCCGGCAAACCAAATTGGGAGATCCGTAGCCGTTAGTCCTGCCAGCTTACGGTATACCGTTTGCATTGACGGGCAGCGAGTTCGCGGGAGTGTCGCCTTTGCCGGCACACGAGAGGACTGCGCTGCTCGCCTGGCGGATGACAAGCGGAACAGGTAATCGAGGGCGGTGACGAGACCCGCCTGGCCTTCCATTGAAAAACCGCACTGAAGGATCTCGTTCAAAATTGACCGGCGTCTTTTGGACAACCCGGAGTTGTTGGCCGATTCCAAAATTCGCCACACGCCGAGCAGCCAATCAATTACGTCTTCCTCCGAAGCCGGTGCTTTGAGACTGCGTGTGTCGATTATATCGTCCGCTCCCATCCGTTGGGCATGCAGCGATTGAGAGAATCTCTGCACAAGAGATCTCGAGGGCTCATTCGGACGCCCTTGTCGCAGGATCAGGAGAGCCGGCCACAGAACAGACTGGTCTTGATCGAACAGGACTGACATCGGGCATTGCGATGAGAGACTCGGTCTCATGATCTCCGCTGGCGGTACAAGTCTTCAGGTTTCGGAGCCGGCGCCACACAAGGCGTAAACGTACCACGAACGAATTCACCCCACAACACCGAACATGGGGTCAGTAACAAAAGGAAGAGGATATGTCGTCGAGAGACGTTGTGAGAGTAGATCTTGAGACGCTTGTGGACATCGATCTGTACCTCAAGGCCGTTTTGACGCTGCTGCAAACCCTTGACATGGATTTGAGCAATTCTATCAAAGCGCTGCGAGCAGCACAGGAGTCAATCCAGAAGTCACTCGGAGCAATACAGGTGGCCCGTAAATCCGATTAGGGACGGAACAAGACATCCAAGATGTGATGACGATGCGCTATCAAGAAAGCAACGTTGCTGACCGCTTTTTCGGGCTGGCCTCTGAATCGCCGAAACCCTTTCTTTTGGTCCCTTGGGGACGAACGAGATTAGGAAACGAAGTTAGCTCCGATGAGGCAGCGCTCTCGAAAGAGTCGAGCGATGATGAAGTGGCACGGCGCACTGTATGCCTTGAATTTTGAGACAGCCACAGCGAATCGTCTCCGCTCAAAACCGATGTTGGCAACAACGCAAGAATCTTCGGAATTGTGCCTTTGCCAAAGAATTGGATTATACGTCAAGTGTCATAGTGAGGAGTGAAACGACTAAGCAATCTGTTCTTCGCTGTTGGGAGATTGCCACGGGCCTACGTCCTCGCAATGACAGTCGCACTCTTTTTCTAGCGAATGATTCCGAAAACTTTTTTCATCACCTTGCTTGGTGCTCACAGAGTTGAGCCATGATCTTCACCGAACCCTGTATCGTCGGTGCCATCGAATCCTTTTGCGTAGCTGCCCAGAATCTTGAGGAATTCGGTCTTTCTTTCTAGTTCTTCAAGTACTTGGCGGTACTGCGGATCACGGATGTCCACCTCGATATCTGCATAGAAGAGATACTCCCATGGTTTCCCGTGGATAGGTCGTGACTCCAACTTCACCAGGTTGATGCGTTTTTCCGCAAAGATTTTCAAAGTCTCATACAGGCTCCCAGGCTGATCGCTGACAGAGTATATCAACGAGGATTTGTTCTTTGGGCCATCCAGGAACTCACCGTGAGAAAGAACGACGAAACGAGTGAAATTCCTGGGACAGGTCTCAATCCCCTCCCTCAAAAGAGTCATTCCGTAGATTTCTGCAGCGTCTTTGCCGGCGATGGCGGCCTCCTCCCGGTTGTTGCTTTCTTTGACCCGGCGGACGGCCGTTGCAGTATCTTGACAGGCCACCAGATCCCATCCCGGGTGCCCTGCCAGAAACTCCTTGCACTGCCGGAACACTTGTGGATGAGAATACACTCGCTTGATATCATCTATAGAGGTGGAGGGATGGCCAACCAGGTTATGTTGTATTTTCAGGGCCAATTCCCCGACGACGTGGAGGTCATATTCCAGGAGCAGATCGTAGTTCTCATGAATGCTTCCGGTGAGGGAATTCTCAACGGGTACGATTCCCAAGGTGGCATCTCCGTTCTGAACGGCCTCGAATACATCTCGAAACAAGGGAAGATTCTCATGAGGAATCTCGGTTCCGAAGAATTGCCTGCAAGCTTTGTGGCTGAATGAGCCGGGAACCCCCACATATACCACTTTCTTAGGCTTGGTGCCGGGTTCTGAGGGCTTTCCCATCATTTTTGCCTTTTCCAGGTATTTGAAATCCAGTTGTTTCCCCACGACTGGAGCGATGACATACAAATCCCGCATAAGCTGCTTGAATTGCTCGGGGTAAAGGCTCTGCGGACCGTCTGACAGCGCTTTTTCCGGTTCCGGGTGGACTTCCACGGTCAGGCCGTCAGCCCCTGCTGCTATGGCGGCACGAGCCATGGGACTTACTTTCTCGCGAATTCCGGTGGCATGGCTGGGATCTATAATGATGGGCAGGTGCGTCAATGACTTTACGACCGGAACAGCGGTCAGATCCAACGTGTTGCGCGTGAACCGTTCAAAGGTCCGAATCCCGCGCTCACACAATATGACCTGATCATTTCCTTCAGACAAGATGTACTCCGCGGACATCAGCCACTCTTCAATGGTAGCCGAGAGCCCGCGCTTCAGAAGGACCGGCTTCCTCATGCGCCCTACGGATTTCAGAAGCTCGAAATTCTGCATATTGCGAGCACCGATCTGGACCAGATCTACATATTTGATCATCAGATCCGCCTGGGTAGGTGAGGTCATTTCCGTGACGATGCCCAGCCCTGTTTCCTCCCGTACCTCGGCCAGTATCTTAAGCCCTTCTTCCCCCAAGCCCTGAAAGGCATATGGTGAGGTTCGAGGTTTGAAGGCACCGCCCCGGAATAAGACTGCCCCACACTGACGCACCCACCTGGCAATCTCGAGGGTACGCTTACGTTCTTCCACCGCACACGGCCCCGCAATGACAGCCAAGCGATCTCCACCGATGGCCACAGGCCCTACTCGGATCACCGAAGGTTCGGGATGCAGTTCTCTGCTCACAAGCTTGTACGGCTTGGATATAGGAAAAGCTTTGGCAACGCCGGGCATTACCTCGTAATGGCGCAAATCCTCTCGAACCGTCCCCACAAGGCCCAGGATGGTTTCTTCCACGCCTTTTATTTCTTTGATGAGATAGTCTTCCGAGCGCAAGACGTCCTTGAGCTGCTCGATTTCTTCCTCCGTAATTCCTTTCTGCAGGACTAAGATCATAATGTTCTCCTTCTCTTTTGAATTATCTCCTGCGCACCACCGAAAAAAGAAAACCCCAAGGAATGTTCCTCGGGGTCCCAAATAAGAAACCCCGGGAGGATCTGTGATCCACCCGGGGTTTATAGACGTGACCGTATCACCCAGGTGGATCGAGACTAAAAAATCGCCAAAAAGCAAAAAAGCCGGAAACAGTTCCACATTGGGTTTCTGTCCAGGCTTCTTTTATAAATGCAAAATCCACGGTGCGTTTCATCACGTTCTCCAATTATTACGACTATAGGCTACGCAACCTTGACGATTATGTCAACACAAAATCCTCAGTCAAACGCAAGCACTCCGTCACAAGGGGGAGATCTCCTGATGCTGTTGGCTAATACCAGTTCGCATTCAAACAAGGAAGAATCGAGGAGGAACTTCTTGAAAGAAGTTCCTCCCCCAATCTTACTTCTTTGAATGCGCATTAGTACTAGAAGTCGTAGAGCTCTTCGCCGTAAAGCTTGATCCATTCCTTGGAAAGTGCGTCGTAGGCCGCGCTCAGGTTGTCCACGCCCAGCAGAATTACAGTCCTGTCGCCTGCGCCGTGAAAACTGATGCACGCGTACAGATACTCCACGTTGACTCCAGCAAGTTTCAACGGTTTCAGCAGAGCGGTCAGCCCTCCAGGATGGTGAGGGGCTTCTGCAGCAATAATTTCCTGAACTGAAGGGGCATAGCCTGCGCTCTCGAGTATATTCAAAACCCTGACTGGGTCCGTGGCCACGAAACTCAGGGTTCCTATAGGCCCTTCGGTTCGAACGGTCAGTCCAATAATGTTTATTCCGTTGGCTCCCAGGAGTTCACTTACTCCAGACAATACGCCAGGCTTGTTTTCAAGTTTGACGGCGATCTCTTTAACGGTCTTCATCAATACCTCCAGACTATCAACTCCGATGGACCACCAGGCGTATGGCAAAGAGGATCTATGAACCACAGCCGGAGCACATGTATTTCGAGCCCTTTACCAGGGCCTGCTGATTCGTGTCGATCAAAGTCTTTTTCTTGCCTTCCAGGACTGTCTCAACCGCTTCTGCCAGAGCTTTTTCCGAGACAATACCGGCTACGGCGTTCACAGCGCCCAGCATTATCATGTTCAAGGCCCGGTCATTACCCATCTCGTGGGCCAGCGAATTAGCGGGAACGCTCACGGTTTTCAGGTCTTCCCTGGCTGGTTTCTCTGAAATGAGATCACTATTGAGAAACATGGTCCCGCCTGACTTGACCATGTTCAAGTACTTGATCATGGAAGGATAGTTCATTGCCACAACATATTCGGGAGATGAGGCAATGGGAGACGCTATCTCGTTGTCGGAAACCACAACTGTGCAATTTGCGGTCCCACCCCTTACTTCGGCGCCGTACGCAGGTAGAAATGTGACGTGCTTATCTTCTTTCATTCCCGCAACGGCCAACACATAACCCATCATGAGGACGCCCTGTCCTCCGAAACCTGAGAATATAATTTTAAGCAACATCCTTAATCACCTTGAGCGGGAATGTTTTGGTCATCACTTCGTCAACCCAGCGGACAGCTTGAGCAGGACTCATCTTCCAGTTGGTTGGGCAAGGTGACAATATCTCCACCAGAGCAAACCCCTTGTCTTCCATCTGGACCATGAAAGCCTTCTTCAGGGCTTTGCGGGTTTTCATGATTCCCTTCGGAGTGGTCACTGAGGTACGCTCGATGTACACACTGCCTGCTGCGATCCCCAGCATTTCACTCAGATCCAGGGGATATCCGTCTCGCAAGGGTACCCTTCCGCCGGGAGAAGTTGTCGTGACTTGCCCCGTTATGGTAGTAGGCGCCATCTGACCGCCGGTCATGCCGTAGACTGCGTTGTTTACAAAGACGGCTGTGATGCGTTCACCACGGTTGGCGGCGTGGATTGTCTCTGCGGTTCCGATTGCCGCTATATCGCCGTCCCCCTGATAGGTGAACACCAGCTTGTCGGGAAGCACCCGTTTAATGCCTGTGGCAACGGCGGCAGCGCGGCCGTGAGGCGCTTCCG
Source organism: Desulfomonile tiedjei (assembly GCA_016212935.1). Lineage (GTDB taxonomy): Bacteria > Desulfobacterota > Desulfomonilia > Desulfomonilales > Desulfomonilaceae > Desulfomonile > Desulfomonile tiedjei_A. The sequence goes on from JACRDE010000293.1 coordinate 6,288, forward strand.
CCATGTCCACGTCGAAATAGTTGTAAGCAAGGACGGCGCATCCCGCAGGCGGAACTCCGATTGTCTTCTCCCTGATCCCTAATTCATCTATGACCTCAGCCACAAGCCGATGAATAATGCTGTGACCGCACCCTGGGCAATAGTGAAAGGGGGTATCTTTCAAAGACATGGGTCTGGTAAATACTTTCTTCACTTTCGACGCTCCTCTGAGGAACTGGGTGAAGCCGGTCCTATAGGGAAAGGGCATGCAGTAAACCTGACCGCGCTTCATCGACTATTTTTCGGACGAGTCTTCGGATCCGGCAAAAGGCTAACGTTACGCGGACCCCACAGACCTGAACGTGTGGCCGGATTCCGCAGCGGCTCCCCGCCCGTGATCGAGTCTGCGATAAACACCAGAGAGCACCCTGGCTATTTCCTCCGGAGTGGCTACGACACCTCCGGGGCGGCCGTAGAATGACACGTCACATCTGCCTTCGACTGCGAGTCTGACATCTTCGACCATCTGGCCGGTGCTCATCTCGAACACAACCATGTGCCGGATCTTGCGGCTGAGCCTTTTCAAAGGTTCGTAAGGGAACGGCCACAGCGTCTTGGGTCTGAAAAGACCAATCTTCTGGCCAGCTTCCCTCGCTCTATGAACCCCGCCTTTTGCAATTCGAGCCGCCGTGCCGTACGCTACTACTATCACTTCGGCGTCATCCGCGAGATAAATTTCCTCGTCTGGTATTTCCTCGGTGATGATCTCGTACTTACGGACGAGACGCCAATTCAGTTCTTCTTCCAGGTTGGTGTCCAGCCACAGGGATCGAACAATGCGGCTCGGTCTTCCTTGGCACCCATCGAGGACAAAATCCTTCTTAGGGAAAGAAGCAGGGTCCAACGGTTCTGGAAAAACGACAGGCTCCATCATCTGCCCCATCATGCCGTCTCCGAGAATCATCACTGGGGTCCTGTACTTGTCCGCCATATCAAAGGCTGCCCTGGTCATATCAGCTATTTCTTGACCGTACGCGGGAGCCAGAACGATGACCCTGTAGTCTCCGTGCCCCCCACCCTTGGTGGCCTGGAAATAATCTCCCTGCGACGGAGCTATGTTGCCCAGGCCAGGGCCGCCTCTCATCATGTTTACGATGACAGCTGGCAGCTCCATTGCCGCCAGGTACGATATACCCTCCTGCTTGAGGCTTATTCCCGGACTGGAGGAGGACGTCATAACCCTCGCGCCGGCGATGCTGGCGCCCATGACCATGTTGATGGACGCTAGTTCGCTTTCGGCCTGAAGGAACACCGCTCCCTCCATTTTCGCGAATGCTGCGGCCATATATTCGGGTAACTCGTTCTGAGGCGTGATGGGATAGCCGAAATAAGCGCGACAGCCCGCACGAATTGCGGCCTCGCCCAGCACGTGGGTCCCGCGCATAAGGACTTTGCCAGCCATTTTAATCTTCCTCTGATTCGTCTTTTTCGTCGTCTTTGTCCTGACGATAGACTTCTATGGAGACATCCGGGCATGTGATTGCGCAAAGGGCGCACCCTGTGCATTTGACCTTTTCCAGATCTTGTTCGGATTCCTCTTTGAATGAAGCGGGATAGTACCCCTTCTTGTTGAGTTGATCAGAAATCTCGATCTGCTTTTTCGGGCAGACTATGATGCACAGACCACAGCCTTTGCACCGCTCCATGTCGATTACGATGCGGCCTTTCACTTTTGTACTCCCTGGTATAATTAGGCAAAGTCACAGGATAAACTGCAACAAAAGCCGTGTCAACAGAAAAAGTGTGCCAATTGTAAGCATTCAGTCATTCGGGGGAACCGACTAATCTAGGTTGTCATTGCGAGAAGCTGAGCGACGAAGCAATCTCCTTAGCTATACGATTAGATTGCTTCGGTGGTCTCGCAACGACATGTCCCAGGGCGTTGCCGATCCGGTTAAGAGAATGATTACTCTCGAAAATTACCTCATTTCCCAATGACGCCGTGGTTTCCTTGGAGAACGTAATGCGTGCTAAGCCCATGACATCATGAAGTATTTTCCTCCACTTACTTCTTCGTCTGTTGCGTCGGCAACGCTTTACTTCCAGCCTCCGATGGTTGATATTTGTCGAACGCATGATTGCCCTCTCAATTACCCGGTTGTAAGGAGTTCAATTTATGGCAAGAATTCTCTATGGCGTCATGGGGGACGCAAGAGGGCACGTTACCCGGGCACATACAGTTGCGCAACAAATGCCCGGCCACGAATTCCTCTTCCTGGGGGGCAGACTGGTCAACGATTTGAATGCCTACGGGTACGCTGTTGAAGACATACCGGTTCCGGGCACTTCTTACAAAAACAACCAGGTCGACGTCCTTGCCACTGTGGGAAATGCCTTGAGAGTGTTCGCGAAGAGGTCTTCGGTGATCCGAAGAATCGGCGAGATTATTGAGAGTTTTGATCCGGATCTGATTCTGACAGACTATGAATACTTCACCCCGTTAGCGGCCCGAAGCAAAGGGCGTCTTTGCATAAGTCTCGATCACCAGCATATAATAACCCATTGTACCTATGAAACACCTCCGGTGGAGCGCCTAGGCAGGGTGATGACTCGCTTCGCGGTCCAGCGATTGTACAGCAACGCTAATCTGTTCTTGATAGTTTCATTTTTTTCATTGCCTCCGGTCAATCCAGAGACAACGCACGTGTTACCTGCGATTGTTAGAAACTTGGTCAAAGATCATGTTCCTGCAGATCGCGACCACGTTGTGGTTTATCTGACTTCCCCAACATTCTTCAAACTGCTTCCCATTTTGGAGCAGATGAAAGCACGATTTATGATTTACGGATTCGGGGATCTTGAATCCCGAAAAAACCTTGTTTTCCGGCCATTCTCAACGCACGGTTTTCTTCAGGATCTGTCCTCGTGCCGGTATGCCATAGTCAATGGGGGCCACAACGTCATTTCCGAAGCATTGTACTTCGGCAAACCGGTTTTTTCGTTTCCCATTCGCCAGGCATACGAGCAATTTATGAATGCCTATTTCCTGGCACAGTCGGCTTATGGCGACTACTCGATTGATCTGCCGTCCAAAAGCACTTTGGAAGCATTTGAGTCCGGATTGGACCTGTTCAAGGACCGTATCAAGCAGACTTTCCGCGTGGGCAACCAGGACGTGGCATCCATCTTGGAGCGATTCATGGGAAACAAGGCCTCCACGGGTTAGCCCTGACCCATTTGTCAGAAAGGGAACATCCTGGTAAGTACCGGGGATGTTCTCCGAATCCAACATCAAAGATCTTCTAGCCCTTGCCGGATTTTCCCCTACTTTCATTCAGCGCTTTCAGGACACGCTCGGGACTCATGGGCAACTCGTGAAAGCGAACACCGATTGCGCCAAAAATCGCATTGGCGACGAGTGCGCCCATAAGCGTTATCATCGGTTCCCCTCCCTCCTGTGGAGGGACATCAGGGTTTTCTATAAGCACGGTCTCTATTTTAGGCATCCATGAGAATTTGGGCAGCTGATAAGTGTCGAAACTCAAGTCTAGAATCTCTCCGTCACGGAAGCGAGTGATCTCGGAAAGGGCGTATCCCAGGCCCATCATGGCACACCCTTCCATTTGCATTTTTGCTCCTTCCGGGTTCACTACTTGTCCCACATCCTGGACGCACACAAGCCGCTTCACCTGGCAGCGGCCGCTTGACTTGTCCACATCGGCTTCGCCCATCGCGGCAATGCAGGTGCCCTTGTAAATCCCGCAGGCCATGCCTCGACCTTTTCCGCTGGGACTGGGTGCTGAGGACCATCCAAAAGCCTTAGCAGCGGAGTCGAGCACCCGAAGGAGGCGTTTGTCCTGCACATGGTCCAACCGGAATGACAGCGGATCCATACCTGCTTTTGTCGCAAGCTCGTCCATGTGCGATTCACGAGCAAAGGTGTTGGTATTTCCGTTGGGTCCTCGCCACGGCCCGGTTCCAAAAGGATGTGAACTCCTCGATTCGGACCAACTTCCGTAGGCGGTGGTTTTTTTGTGCGGAATATCATAGAAAGACGGAGCCTTATCACCGCCGGCAAAGTACACATGGTAGTCCCAAAAAACGATTTTATTTGATGCGTCCAGGCCTGATTCCACCTTGACAACGGCCGCAGGCTGAAAAGTGTCGTAAAAGAATTCTTCTGCCCTCGTCCACGCAACCTGAACGGGCTTACCTGTTAGTTTTGCCAGCCGGGCTGCTTCCACCGCCTGCTTGTTGTCGTTCTTTCCCCCAAAGCCGCCTCCAAGAAAAGGAGTGATGATGCGCACGTTTTGCAGTGGCAGACTCAGCGCCTCGGCTACCTGTTTCTGCGCTCCGAAAGGCTGTTGCGTGGAAGCCCAGACGGTGACTTTCCCGTCATCCATTTTGGCCACGGCAGTGTGTGTTTCCATTGGAGCGTGTGCGACATAACCTTGGGTGTAAGTTGCTTGAGTTACCTTCGAAGCCATGCCCTTTCCTTGCGAAATATCGCCGGCTTCAGCCACGATCTTACCGGCTGGAGCCGCGGCCAGGAGACGCTCGAAGATGTTTCCATCATTGAGGTTTGTTTCTGGTCTGCTGAACTTCGCTTTTATTGCTTTCAAGGCATTTTCAGCCTCGTCAGGCCTGGAATGAAGCACTGCTATCAGATCGCGTTCCCGCACTACTTGGACTCCAGGAATTTTTTCCGCGGCCGATGTTTCCGCTTCCAGGAGTTTCGCTCCGTGGGCCGGAGGTCGCAAGATTCGAGCGTACAGCATGCCGGGAAGGGAGATGTCGCCAGCATACTTGGCAGTCCCGGTCACCTTCAGGACCGCATCTGTGCGCAAGGGTGATTTTCCGGAAATTGTAAAACCAGAGATGGCTTTCAAGGACGGCTTGTCAGGGAGTTGCCTCTCAATCCTTTTCCCCTTGGCCAATTCTCCGTACGAAACTTTCTTGTCAGGCGATTGCTTTTCACACACGATGCCCGACTTTGTCTCCAGTCGCTCCGGAGCCACACCGAGACGTTCCCCTGCCAACTGGATCAATACTGCCCTAGCTTCTGCAGCAGCGGCCCGCAAAGGAGGGCCGAAATACTTCACGCTCATGGAGCCGTAAGTCCCGGCATCCCATGGACACAGATCAGTGTCGCCCATGACCATGTTCACTGACCCCAAAGGCACGTCCAGTTCTTCGGCCAGCATCTGGGCAAGCGAGACGACTATGCCCTGCCCCATCTCCACCTTGCCGGTAAAACAGGAGACTCTCCCGTCTTCAGCGATACTCAGGAAGGCATTAAAATCTTTAGGCAAAGCAGGCCCACCGGCTGCAATTGTGTCAGGAGCATAGCTGGGCAACCCTGGAGCAAAATAGACGATAATCCCTCCGCCCAGGATCTTGAGAAATTGCCGTCGGTCAACGCTGAGAGCTTCGGCTACTGAAGATTCCGGATTGTGCATCTTTATTTCCTTCATCGCTTCACCCCCTCATCTGCTTGGCCGCGGTCTGGATGGCCTGGACAATACGTATGTGGCTGCCGCATCGGCACAGATTCTCTTCCATGCCAGCTATTATCTCCGCCTCAGTAGGAGCCGAGTTTTTCAGGAGCAGGCTGTAGGCATTAAGGATCATACCAGGAGTACAAAAGCCACACTGAAGGGCATTGTTGTCCACAAAGGCCTGCTGCAGGGGATGAAGCCTTCCGTTCATGGCCAACCCCTCGATCGTCAAGATTTCCTTGCTCTTAACGTCTGCCATGGGAATTTGACATGACCGGACAGCTTCCTGGTTAATTATCACCGTGCATGTTCCGCAGGCGCCTGTTCCACAGCCGAATTTCGTTCCGGTCAGGCCGAGGTCGGTCCTCAGGACCCATAGAAGGGCTCGGTCTTTTTCGACCTGTAACCGCACGGGCTTACGGTTGAGTACAAATTCGATGGTATCTACCATTTCAACCCCCTCCCAGGCTTCGTGAATTGAGCCTCTGACTCGATAATTTGGAACCAGTATAGCGGCAATTGCTGGAATCAAGCAACAAAACATGCACATCTGTGCTTTATCAGGGTCTTTCCAGGAGTGAAAAAGGAGACTGTCTCAGAATTGAGGCATGTGGGAGCATCGTGGCACGATGGTAGTCTTCTTGGCAATAAAGAGACAGTCTCAAAACCATTAAGGTTTAGAGACTGTCTTTCCGGTGCAGCGCCATAGTCGTGCCACGTATCTGCAAGTATAGATGAATCTAATCTGGCTTTTTAGCCACAACCGCCGCCCGATCCGGAGCAAGCGGTTCCTTTGGAACACCCATTTCGTCTGCCTTTCAGGGAGGCAACATTACGCCCGTTGTACACCGCCTCCAGACCTTCAACAATGAATCCACTCATTTCGACAGGAAGAATATCGTTTTCAATGAGTGCCTGATACGGAGTCTCTCCTATTCCGTTTACTAGCACCGCTCTGCAATCCTTCAGAAGCTCGGCCAATTCCATCCATCTCTGGATACCGGTCCCCTTCCCGGGAGCTTTTCGCTCGTCAATGATAGCGTATCCATTCTCCGATTTTCCCCAGATCTGAAATACCTCTGCCTCGCCAAGATGCTGATTGACCAGCACGCCTTCAAAGGTAGCGGCTGCAACATAAGGTTTTTCTTGAATGTCTAAAGCTGCACCGCTCGCACAGCCCGACATGCAGTCCCGAAACTCCGCTGACATGTCCTTCTCGAGCAGACCTACGGCGTCGGCTCTGCACCGGGTGCAATGTTTCATTTGCGGGAGGATGTTTTCTGCCTCTGCCCGAATAAGGGCCATCTGCTCCTGTGAAGGCTCTGGTATATCTGCGAAAACCGTCCCGCTGTTGGGGTACATGGTCATGCAGTTCTGTATATCCACTCCCATTTCAGCCATTTTTCGGGAGACTTCCATCACGTGGGAATCGTTGATTCCGGGAATGACGATTGTGTTCACCTTGACTGTGATGCCATGGGCCTTGAGCGCCGCAATCCCTTCCAGCTGCCGTTTGAGAAGCAGTTCGGCAGCGTCTCTCTGCCTGTAGATAACCTTTCGGTCACGCACCCAACTGTAGACTCGGGCCCCAATAGCAGGGTCGACCGCGTTTACCGTCACAGTCACGTGAGAGACCTTCCACTCGGCTAGTTCCTTCACGTACGGCGATAGATTCAGGCCATTAGTGGCAAGACAGAGAAGCAGGTCCGGAAAACGCTCTCGGATAAGGCGAAGCGCTTCCATTGTCAAATCCGGATTAGCGAACGCGTCTCCTGGACCGGCAATTCCTGCAACCGTTATGTTGGGAGCCTTCTCCAGAACCCGTTCGAGGTAGCGTATTGCCTGCTTCGGAGTGAGCACGCAACTGGTTACTCCGGGCCTGCTCTCGTTAACGCAATCGTATTTCCGGTTGCAGTAGTTGCATTTTATGTTGCAGTCCGGAGCGACCGGAAGATGAACTCGACCGCATTTTCCTTTGGCTTCGACGTTGAAACAGGGATGTCGACTAGTATCCAGACCGGCGCTCATTGCTCTATTCCTTTATATGTTTGCTTTTTGGACGCGCTGCAACTTGCCACGCGAATTCTGTCACATGTAACTGTACCCAACGTGCGAGTGTTCCTGTTTAGCCTCGATGACGGCGTTGATAATCCTGTCCAACAGCACCTGCGCCCCTCTGTAGCCCAGATGCAATGTTCTATGGCCCCCAAAGCGATCATGTATGGGGAATCCGACTCGCACCAGAGGGATCTTCCAATGCCGGGACAGCTGATACCC
>JACRDE010000289.1 GCA_016212935.1 Desulfomonile tiedjei
CTGCCCACTCAGATCAAGAAAAAGTGGAGCCCGGCCAATTGATTCAGGCCGAAGTTGATATCGCCCTCGCGAACGACATAACCTTGCCCCTGGCCCTTGAGCCCTTTAGGCAAGCGGGCGGCAAGAAGTTGTTCGATCCGCAAAAAGTGGTGGTTGTACTCGACCATTTCAACCCCGCAAAAGACATAGCCTCGGCCGAGATGCTCAGCAAGGCTCGAGCGTTTGCCCGCGAGGCCGGACTAATCCATTTTTACGATGTAGGTGTCATGGGGATAGAGCACGTACTCTTGCCAGAGCAGGGTCTTGTGGTGCCGGGCGACCTGGTGGTGGGCGCGGACAGCCACACCTGCACTTACGGGGCCTTGGCCGCGTTCTCTACTGGTGTGGGGAGTACAGACTTTGCGGCGGCAATGCTGACAGGGCGGAATTGGTTCAAAGCCCCTGAGACCATGAGATTCGTCCTCACCGGCAAGCCCGGCAAATGGGTATCGGGCAAGGATGTAATTCTTTTCATTATCGGCCAAATAGGCGTGGACGGCGCGCTCTACAGAGCCATGGAGTTCGAGGGCGACGGAGTGGCCGCTCTGACCATGTCGGACAGATTCACCATCACAAACATGGCCATAGAGGCCGGAGCGAAGAACGGTATTTTCCCCTTCGATGAAAACACCAGGCAATTCGCGGACGCGCACAGTGGCCGGCCGTACAAAGTTTACGAATCGGATTCCGATGCTGTTTATAGCGAAACTCGACATGTGGACTTGGGCTCGCTCGAACCGGTCGTCGCTCTGCCGTTCCTTCCTTCAAATGTTCGTCCCGTGAGAGAGGCAAAAGACCTGAAAGTAGATCAGGTGATAATCGGCTCTTGCACTAACGGTAGAATAGAGGACCTTCGAATAGCCGCGTCTATATTGAAAGGTCGAAAGGTGGCCAAAGGGGTGCGGCTGATCGTTATTCCGGCCACACCTGGTGTGATGATGCAGGCCATTTCGGAAGGAATCGTGGAGACATTCATGCAGGCCGGCGGGGCAGTATCAACGCCCACCTGCGGCCCGTGTCTGGGAGGGTACATGGGTATCCTTGCGGCCGGCGAACGCGCAATTTCCACGACTAACCGGAATTTTGTCGGCCGAATGGGGCACCCTGAAAGCGAGGTAGTGCTTGCGTCCCCCGCGGTCGCGGCTGCAAGCGCCTTGGAAGGACGTCTGGCGGATCCGCGTGACATTTAGAGATGGTGCCAATGATTCAGTATTCTGCTGCTCACAGGACATTAGCCGAAATCGGTTATTTCCATGGCAGAAAAGTGGCACGCGCAGGCGTCAAGGAGCAATTCCGGACTGACGGCGTCAGCCGAGTTCCGGGAGTTTTCCTTGTCCTGGAGAATGGGCACAAGAGTTTCGCCCACATTAGCTAAACAAAAGGACTGTAGTGATCAACAAGGTTACAATGGCGAGCAATTTTAAACAAAGGTGCCTTTTGCGAAAAAAAAGTTTGATCCGGACGAAGATTTTAGTTATGCTCCAACAGACCAATGGGGTCGGCAATCAGGCTTTCACGGGAAAAAATGTCTTGACTTCCCGGGGCTGTTCTGATAACAAAGTGTCAAACGGTTATATATGTGTCTATAATTCCAAATGCGGTTCCCCGGTTGCCAGCCGGTGGGGCCTAATAAAAGGAGGATTTGGGTATGGTTAAAAAAATGATCGTTGTGCTCAGCGCTATGGCTCTGATCATAACAGCGACTGTCGCTAGCGCCTTTGTTTCGGGAATGCCCACTATGGCCACCAGCGGCGACATGATTATGATTCCCATGAAGGTGAAGACTTCTTTCACCAAAACCACTGGTGGAACAGCTGGTGGGGACAGCACCCTGCTGCTTGATGGCTGCGAGCAGTATACTGGTGGTTTTCGTCCCTGGGGCGTGTGGAAGGGCACAAAGTGCGCCATGAAAGTTCAGATCATCCCGCCGAAGTGCGTGGCTCCCGCTTATGGCGGCCCTGTTGCTTGGGGCGCTCCTCCTGCGCTGACTCCTGGCGGCAAGCTGGTGAGCAACGTTGAGAAGTACACTGTTACCTCCCCCGGCTGCAACCCCTGTGTGACTCCGGGACTGAAGTACGAAATGCTGAAGAAGCAGGCGGTGAAGTAAGACACGTCAGCTTCCTTTAAAGGAATAAAGCCCAAAAGAGACCGAGGTTTATACCCCGGTCTTTTTTATTTTGGACATCTGCACCCTTGACCTTATCCGGATCTACGGCAATAATTCGTCCTGTAGGAGTTGCCCAATATCGTGAACCCATCGAATAGCCGTTTTCCAAGAGAGCGGTTTTCGCTCGACCTCTCTTGGCGGAAACAATTCACTTGCTCGGGTAACAGGGCTATGCAACACGTTATTGCGAGCCAAGCGAGCAATCTCGTACCTCCAATCCTTGGGATTGCTTCAGGCCTTTGATCCTCGCACGGACAACGGTCATTCGTCAGTTACCCAGAGCAGCTGGAAGAACGTTCTTCACAGTCAGGCAGCCCTCTGGGTAAGCCTCAAGAGTGATTGAGGGAATTCCCAATCCGGGTTCGGGATGGTCTGAACACGATATCGGTACTGTCCTACGCAGGTGTGATACGAATTCGCTTTGAAATCAGTAAGATTGGGGGAACCTTCTTTGGCAAAGAAGGTTCCCCCAGACCCCTTCCAAGAAACTCTAACACTGGCCGGAATCCATATTTCTCGCTGAGAAACGTGGATTCCGGCGAATGCTAGAAGTTCTTGAAGTGGGGTTCGGGGAGGAAC
>JACRDE010000290.1 GCA_016212935.1 Desulfomonile tiedjei
GCAGCGGACAGGCCAGACTGATACTAATGCGCATTTAAAGAAGTAAGATTGGGGGGACCCTCTTTAGTAAAGAGTTTCCCCCCAAACCCCCTTCCAGAAACTTCTATCATTTGCCGGAACCCCAAATTTCCTTTCAGGAAATGGGGGTTCCGGCGAGTGCTAAAAGTTCTTGTGGTGGGGTTCGGGGAGGAACTTCTTACAAGAAGTGCCTCCCCGATTTTACATATTTCAAAGCGAAATGGTATGAGAGTGCCAATACTATCCAGTCCGGACTTTATTGGGTGATTCTGGAGGGAGAGCGTATAATGCGTCCCAGACTCGCCTCCAAGATTTCATCCCCCAGATAGATATTGAAGATTGCCATAATCGGAGGGAAGAAACCCTCGGCCTTATTGGGGGAGTCAAGTTAAAACAGCGGCCCTAGATAAGTCTGCCATTTCAGTCACTTATCGATGTATTTTATCAAACTGTCGCGCGGATGCAGAGATTCAGACATTTCCTATTGATTTTTTTCGAATTTTCATGTTTAATATAAATATATTAGGTATAGTTACAGCCACTGGTGCAGTCCATGCTTTAGAGGTAGCCACAGAATTACCTTTGGGAGTTTCTCGATAAGGTGTTGCACTATAATACTCGGCAGATCCTCTTTCGTGCCTCTCAATTGTGTTCAACATCCTTCAATTATTAGATAACCAATAGCTTTGCGGATGCCAGCGGGTGAGTCCGGCCGAGAAGACCGCCGTAGTCTCCGCTCATTTTCTCGATAGCGAATCTCCCGAAATCTCTCTCGAGAAATGAGATCACACAAAGATATGTTGCAATTTAAGGTGGATATGCGTATGCATCGGGCGTGAGCTTTGGTATGGATTTCTCTTATAACCCTGAAAAGGAATGTACTCCTGAATGAACAGAGTCTTTGGATTCATTATCGCTTTCACGGGCCTCCTCATTGCCGCACCTGTAATGCTCGCTATCGCTGTATTGATTAAGCTGGAGTCTCGAGGGCCTGTCTTTTACAGATGCACGAGAGTAGGTGAACACGGAAAGATATTCGGAATGCTCAAATTCCGGACAATGATACAAAACGCCGACACGGTTGACTGCAAATTGTGCGGAGCCGCTGATGTTCGGGTTACCAGTTTCGGCATGTTCCTCAGACGCACAAAGCTGAACGAGCTTCCCCAATTGATAAACGTACTCGTCGGTGACATGGCGATGGTGGGTCCTCGACCGGAAGACCTCAAGTTCGTCCATTATTACAGGGAACAGTGGAATACCGTTCTCTCGGTTAGACCGGGAATCGTGGGTCCGAACCAAATCTTGCATCGCAACGAAGAAGACCTGTTGCAGGGAGTCGAAGATCCGGAGGCTTACTATGTCAAGAACCTCCTTCCGGAAAAACTGAAGCGAGACATTGACTACGTTAATAACCGGACACTTGGCGGAGACCTGAAAATTCTCTGTTCTGGCGTGTATGTCACGATATTCAAGGCATTCCGACTGAATCGGCTTCGGTCTAGGGGTCGGATCCTGGGACTGATGTCCGTGGACGTGGCTTTGACTCTCCTTGCTTATCTGCTGGCAAATTTCTTGAGGCATGAGACTTTGCCCAGTTTTCAGCAGGTTTGGATCAGCTATGGGATCATCTTGGTTTCAAGTCCGTTTGTTTTCGTCTTGATGGGTCTTTACAGGTGCAGCCTGAGGTTCTTCTCTGTCCCGGACATGATGACGGTTGGGAAAATCTCCTTAGTTTCTGCCGCTTGGCTGGTCACGTCCAATTATTTGTTGATGGCTGCGCCGGCTCATTCTAGAATCGTGTACGCTCTTTATCCGGCGCTGATGTTTCTTCTCATTGGCGGAACACGTGTCGCTATAAGGAGTTTCATCGAGAATCGAGAACGTCGAAATGAGGAACCTGCTTCCCGCCGAGTCCTGATCTACGGAGCAGGCAGGCTTGGCGTGGAAACTCTCAAACGCCTTCAATTTCAGTCGGGTATTGAGGTTGTCGGCTTCGTTGATGACAATCCCAGGATCAAGGGCCGATCGATACTCGGCATGGAAATCCTCGGATCGGGCTTGGATTTGCTGCACCTAAAGCTGTTGCACGGGGCGGAGGCTGTCGTCATTTCGTTCAAGCCTGCAAATGAAGCAGATTTTGCGGAAGTCCGACGAAAATGCGTTCGAGCCGAAATCCCCGATTTCGTCAGCCCAGCCATCCTCTGGGATTTGCCGCAGAGCCCTACCGATGCGACAGAGGCTCTGGGGCCTTGTTATGAGTCCTCAGAATTGCCAAGCTCAGGCAAGCCGCCAGACTCTAATCATGCCCGGACTGACCAAAGTGTAGGGCGTATCAGAATCGTTAGCTAGAGCCAACAATCGATATCCGCGGTCCTTCAGTCTTATACTAATGCGCATTTAAAGAAGTAAGATTGGGGGGAAACTTCTTACAAGAAGTGCCTCCCCGATTTTACATATTTGAAAGCGAAATGGTATTAGTCCAAATCGCTCGAAACATATTTGCTTCAAAGGGCGGTTTCGCTTGGGAGAGATCGTGGTTCCCCGGTCGATGATGGATCTATGGTACCAGGCTCTCGGCACCCCTTAGAGGAATTTTTTTGGAAATCAATCGCAAGAAAGCTTCGCAATGGTATCTGTCTTTCTTGTATATGAACTTCTTGCTCAACCTGGTCAAAGGCGTGTTCATTGTCCCATTGTACCTCAAGTACATGGAACCTCGTCTCTATGGAGCCTGGCTCGCTTGCGGAGGCATAATTGCGTACCTGGGGCTCTGCGAATTCGGAGTCAGCCGAGTTTTTATACAGAAGGTCGCTGTTTGCTCGGCTTCATCGGACAATAAGCAATTGACAGGAATTGTCTCCACTGGCATTCAACTGAGCGCGGCCCTGGCACTTTTGCCTTTTTTGATCGGACTGGCCGTTTCTCCTTTCGTCGCGAGAATCGTTCAAATAAGCGGTCCTGAATCCATAGAGCTTAGAAATGCTTTCATTCTAGCCTCCATAGCTGCTTCACTCATGATTTTCTCTTCTACGCCTCGTGGGGTTCTTCAGGGAATGCAGCGCCAGGTATTTGTCAATATCTGCTATACCGGCGGACTCTTGCTAGGGATTCTTGTGACACTGCTTTTGCTTGTCCGCGAATACGGCCTTTTGGCTATTCCAATTGGATCTTTGATCCACGCGGTTATCACCGCTTCGGGCAGTCTTGTGTACATGGTGGTTATTCTCAGGCGACAGGCACTGCTCGAGTGGATGAGATTCGACAGAGGAATATTCAAGGAAATTTTCTCCTCATCTTCATTTGAGTTTGGTGGCAGTGTGGCCCACACGGTGAGCGCTCAATCAGACAACCTGATAATAGCTGCAGCTCTCAGCCCTGAGCTCTGCAATGTTTTTACTTTCACAGGGATGGCCCACAAGATGTCTTCGACTTTGGGAGCTTACATCCCTCATGCCACAATGGCTGGGCTGGCGCACCTTGCCGGAGAATCCAACCCGGACAGGGTGAAAAAAGTCGTGGCAGACATCCTAAAGTTTAGTGCAATGGTGGGTGCATTGCTTTTATGCGTAGTAATTTTCCTGAATGAGACCCTTGTTGGAATCTGGGTGGGGTCGCAGTACTACGGAGGGGCTTGGCTGAATATAATATTCTTCGCGGGCGCTGTGCTGTCGATGTTTTTCCTCGGACTTAACACTATCTTAAGTGCCTTAGGCGAGTTCAGGACTGCGGGATCGCTGGTGATCCTTCAGGGCTGCGTGCAATTACCACTAATGGCAGGTCTCGGATATATGGCCGGAATACCGGGCTTGGCTTTGGCGCCCGTTTTGGCCATGGCTTTGGCTATTCCTCTTCAGGCCATTACCCTCATCAGGCGCCTGAATGTTTCGCAGGGCGATCTGATAGACGCACTTTACGCGTTGGGCGGTGTGTTTGCGGTCCCGCTTGCGGCAGTGCTGGTCATAAGATTGTTTTGGGTCCCGAGCGACGTATCCCAACTCATTCTTTTCTGTGCGCTCTACGGCTCGATCTCAGTTGCCTGCTATATGACTATTTACAAAAGCTTACGTGATCTCGTGGCAGGCTTCGTCTTAAAGAGAGCGTGAAAACGCTTTCTCTTATTTCGGTGGAATCATGAGCGGAACCCATCCCCTATCATCTAGTGCTTATACGGCTATTTGGGAGAGAATGTTGCCTGGTCCTATGCCTGAAGGGATTGTCCCATGACTACTCCACAGTGCTCCGAGCGCGTATATATAAATCAGGGGAACTTGCCATTGTTGGACATGATTCCTGATGGGACCGGAACAAGAGCGCTGGATTGTGGCTGCGGGGGCGGTGACAATGCCAAGATAATGATGTCAAGGGGTTGGGAGGTCAGTGGTGTCACAGTCTCCGAAAATGAAAGGTCACTCGCTTCAGATTACTGCGAGAAGGTTTACGTGTTCGATCTGAACCACGGGATACCCGAAGAGGCCGGATCGGGTTATGATTTGGTGCTGATGTCGCACATTCTTGAACATCTCATCAACCCGGATCAGCTTCTTCAAGACGCCAAAAGAGTGCTGAATCGCGCCGGAGTGATTGCTGTTGCTTTGCCCAACGTTCTCTATTACAGCCAGAGAATCAAGTTTCTTCTTGGAAGATTTGAATATCAAGAGGGTGGAATCATGGATCGGACCCACCTTCGTTTCTATACCTTCACTTCCGGAAGCCGGTTGCTGTGTCGGAACGGCTACTCAGTTCTCCGGTCGGGCGTGCACGGGAACTTTCCCCTGTGGAAACTGCGGAGACTGCTTTCAAAAAGGTTTGAACAGTCTCTCAATCGCCTCGCTTGCAGCTTCAGTCCGAATCTGTTCGGGCTCCAAAGCCTGTATGTGGCCTCGCCAATTCCCGAAAATGCAGAGTGACAATTATTTGTGAAGATTGTTCTGAGGAGTCCAATATGCCCAAGGTGCTGATTACGGGCGCTGCCGGATTTATGGGATCTCATGTTGCGGACAAATGCCTCGAATTGGGATTCGAGGTGCATGGCATTGATGACCTTTCCGGAGGCTTCAGCGAAAATGTCCCTCGCGGAATCAGATTCAGTGAGATGAGTATTCTAGACCAGGAAGCCATCTCAAGGCTATTCTCCGAGAACAAGTTCGACTATGTTTTTCATCTGGCGGCTTATGCGGCCGAAGGTCTTTCACATTTCATAAGACGTTTCAATTACAGCAATAATTTGATCGGCTCCGTGAATTTGATCAATGCTTCAGTCAAACACGGGGTCAAGAGATTCATCTTTACCTCTTCCATAGCCGTTTACGGTTCAGCTCAGGTTCCAATGACTGAAGAAACGAAACCCGCTCCGGAAGACCCATACGGTATAGCAAAGTACGCGGTGGAAATGGACCTTGAATCCGCTCACAACCTTTTCGGATTGGAATACGTCATTTTCAGACCTCACAATGTATACGGCGAGCGTCAGAACATCGCGGACAATTTCAGGAATGTCATTGGCATCTTCATGAGGCAGATCAGCCAGGGAATGCCGGTCACTGTATTCGGAGACGGCCTGCAAACTCGAGCTTTTACTTATATTGACGACGTGTCTCACGTAATTGCCCGGGCCGCAGAGCACAAGGGCGTCTGTGGGGAAGTATTCAATATCGGGGCCGACGAGCCGAGAACCGTGCTGGATGCCGCACGGTTGATAGCGCAAGCGTTCGGGGCCGAGCTTAAGATAGAATGGTGTCAGGCCAGACATGAGGTGATAAACGCGTACGCCTCTCACAGCAAAATCAGAGAGTTCTTCGGTGAATCAAAACCCATATCCCTTGAAGAGGGCTTAGCCAAGATGGCTAACTGGTTCAAGCGGGCGTCCAAGCGTGCACCGGTGAAATACCGCGGCATTGAATTGTGGGAAAAGCTTCCCGGAACCTGGAGGCCCGTCGTGGAATGACCGATTGTATACCCGATGTGAGCGTGGTGCTCACAACTTATAATCGCGGCCACTTGTTGCCACGGACGCTGGATTGTATTCTCGGTCAAACGCTCGGTGATTTTGAGTTGATCATTTCGGACGACTGTTCGACTGACAAGACCCGAGAAATATGTCAGACGTACGCTCGTAACGATTCTCGCGTGCGGTACTACAGGAACGATACAAACCTCAATATGCCGGGGAACTTGAATGCTGGAGTCCGTAGGGCTCGCGGGGCTTACATCGCGAATCTGCATGATGGTGACTTCTACCGCTCCGATCTTCTGGAAAAATGGCGCTCAGCCCTGGAAAGGCACCCTTCCGCCGCTCTGGTTTTCAATTATTATGAAGTTCTAGACGCAGATGGTCAGCCAACCGGGCTCTTCCACAAAGAATACGATTGCGAACTGATCCCCGGAAAGACGCTGATATTGGACATTCTCCGCAAGACCTCGTCGCCGGTTTGGGGCACGGTCATGGTTCGAGCCGAAGCTTATCGAGAAGAAGGCCTATTCGATGAGAGATTCCGGTTCATATCGGACGTGGACATGTGGATGAGGCTTGCGGCGCGCCACGATGTCGCTTGCGTAATGGAGCCTTTGATCGGTCTCATTCCTCGCGAATCGGACCATTGCATGGCCCCTATGAAATGGCCCGCTACTCTCTGGAACGAGGACCTGTTGTGCACAAATATTGAGCGTATTTTCGGTCCTGCCGACGGGATAAACGGCCATATCTGGCGTCAGTTTTTCCGAACCTGGGACAGAAAAGTGGTGCGCTGGCTTGCGGGGGACATTTACCACCGACGTTGGGAATCAGTTAGAGACAGCGCTGATTTCTTTTCTGAGTCGCTAAGTCCGCGCCTTGCTCCGTTGAGACGAGCCTTTCAGGCCATTCGAAGGCTCACTGCTCTCAGGGCTGGCTAGCTTCTTGTGCCAGTTCGATCAGATGACAAAGTCCCTTTCCCTCTATTTCGTTCACACCGCGTGAACCTGCAACCTAAGAGGTGAAACATATTGAAAGAGCCGCCATGAATGAATTGACCCGACGCATTTCAGAGAGTGACTGTAAGCTAATTAAGCCACTAAAGATTATCTATGTAGGTCCAGCTCATGATGGAACGTGCAAAGCCAGAAAGCGCGCATTAGAGGCATTGGGGCACACCGTCAGAGTCATTAACCCTTGTGATTTCCTTGACAGTCTACCCTGGCTCCTCGCCACGACAGAAAAGAAACTTCAGTTTGGCCCTGCGACATATCGAATTAACCGGAGCCTCCTCCGCACTGCAGCAGAGGAAGATCATGACTGGGTTTGGATCGATAAGAACGTGTTCGTATGGCCGAGCACCATCAAAGAGCTTATAGCAATTGGACTTTTCTTGATCCATCACCTGACAGATGATTTCATGAATCCTAATCAGCCTTTACGGCATTATCGACAAGCCATCCCAATGTTCCATGTTCATCTGAGCTCAAATGTTTTTAATGTTGAGGAATTGAAAGGACTGGGAGTTCGGCATGCAATTCAGACCCACCTGGGCTTTGACCCCGAATTTTGTTGTCCAGGAGGACAACCTCCATTGCCCGTTGAAGAGTTCAAAACGGATGTAGTATTCGTTGGGCATTGGAGAAAACATCTGGATGAATTCATATTACCAATCATAGATCAGGGGGTAAAAGTGGCTTTGTGGGGACAAGGATGGGAGAAATCGCCACAGCGTAAAAAATTGACAGATCGCGCCAAGTTTCGACTTGCTTCAGATGAAGAATATCCTTCAATACTTGCTAGCGCGAAAATAGCTTTGTGCTTTCTATCTCATGAAAACCGCAATACTTCCACTGGAAGATCCTTCGAAATCCCTGCTGTAGGAACGTTCATGCTTGCGGAAAGAACTGACGAGCACGAATCCTTCTACGTTGAAGGCAAGGAAGTCGAGTTCTTCGAACAGCCAGCAGAATTGCTTGAGAAGATCCGTTATTATTTGTCAAATGAGGAAGAACGCACACGCATTGCACGGGCGGGTCACGATCGCGCCAGTACTTCAGGTTACACATATTTTGATCGTGTTGTCATGGATATCAATAACATATTGCCTATTTATGAAGAATTTCTTAAATCAGACAGAAGAAGTCAGTCGGTGATAGCCCTGAAGGAATGATATGAGCGTGCCTTCCTCAATACAGCTTTCAAGAATAGATCTAAAATGGGCCTGGTCTGTACCATTCTTCATTTTTTTGGTGACCGTCTATTTATACGCTTCCTCAGGAATCGGTGAAGTGTCTTCGGAATTAGAAATCGCCTCGTCGGCCTTCTTCGCTGCTGTGGCCTGTTTGCTTTGCATAGCTGCGACGGGCCATCGATTGATGTCGTTCGTAAGCGTTGCCGCTCTTAGTCATTTGGTATTCTATCCGGTCGCAGCGACACTCAATCTGATGCTGGAGCAACCGGCCGTCAGGTCTGATCTATGGGCATCTACGCCGCTTGCAATGTGGGCTTGCGCATTGGGTTGCTTTGCAATGGCCATTGGAGCGACGTTGAGGCATATGGCGCCCCGCAGAAATTCTTCCCGCACGCCGTCCGCAAAACACTTCATCATTAAGGCGGAGGCCAATCTGTGCATATGGGCCGCCGGTCTCGCACCGGCAGTGTTATTGCAGTTGACCTTAGGGTTGTATGATGCTCGATTCGTGGAAGATGTTCTAGGGCTTATAGAAAAGACCCAGCATTACAATAATGTTATCGCATACTTGATGCGCATCGCACAGGTTGGAATGCTTTTGCAGTTGTACAGGGCGATGAATACCCGATCTACCAGGGACTTCATTGTATTCTTCGGGATGGCCGCTGTATTTGTGCTAGCATTCCTTCCCACCGGGAGCCGAGGATTAGCATATGGCTGGGTGCCCTGGTTTTTTGTCTTCTATTTGACACTTGAAAGGAAATCGCCCCGAGCTGCCAGTGTATTGGTAGTTCTGCTTGCCGTCTTTTCCATTCTGACTGTCGTAGCAGGGTATTATCGCATCGGGGATCAATACGGTAAACAATTGGCAGACAGATACCAATCAATGGCGGAAATTGCCGCAAACCAGTCTCCTACGTTCGATGAGAGTAAATATCTGGAGCCTATCGTAGAGCGGTTGTCCGATTACACCAACACCGGTCGGATCATTGACTACACTCCAGGAACAACTCCTTTTAGAGGGGCTCATGGCCTGGATCAGTTGTGGATCATGGCTATTCCTAAAATCTTCATTCGAGAGCGAGCAACTCTTGCTTCTTTGGATGCATCCATGGACGATTACGGGGTTACTGAGGCTTACCTGGGGCGCGGGAGCTCACCCTGCATGATTATCGGCGATTTGTTCAGTAGGTGGGGCTGGGCTGGAGTGATCGTGGGAATGTTCCTCATAGGCGTTGTTCTGGCTGCTCTGTCCAAGTATTGCCTAGATGGATGGACGGTTCAAAACATTTGCTTTTATGCCCTCTTCGCTCCCTATGTTGCGGGTCTACACAATGTCGGCGTTTTCGTCTTGGTGGTGTCGTTTACCAGAGAGCTTCTCATTTGCTGGCTGATCAGCAAGGTTATGGCTTTCGTTCTGACGGGCATGTTCAGCAAGGTCCAAAACAGGCAACTTCTTGGTAAGAACGAATTTGTAGCGGTTTCTCGCTGAAGGGAAAAGTATCATTTTCAATTAGGTGTCGAATGCTGATCGCAACCGATGGCGGATAAGGCCAACGGATTTAATGTGCTTGATGGGTGGAAAGGGTTGGCCGATGGAGGAATACAGATCGCGCATCTATAGCCAATACGAATTGTTATGGCCAGATCAAAAAACTCTCTTCGACGAAGAAGAGGCTCTCCGTTGGGGTCGTTATTATCTCCGTCTCCTCAAGGATTTCTTGCCCAAGGACAAGAACTCGGCGATTCTTGAGCTCGGGTGTGGAACCGGGAGGCTCCTGTACAATCTTAAGCTTATGGGCTATTCTGAGGTGAAAGGGGTTGACCTGAGCGCTGAACAGGCACGCATCGCAAGACAGACGGGCATAGACGTGGAGCAGCGAGACGTTTTCGACGTTCTTTCCGAAAATCCAGAAACGTTTCAACTTATTATAGCACTGGATTTCTTCGAACACTTCTCCAAAGATGAATGCCTGCGACTACTTGACGCATGTCGCGATGCCTTGCAGCCGGGTGGCCGACTGGTGCTGCAGACTGTGAATGCACAATCGCCAATGGGACTATCTTGTCGTTACGCGGACTTCACGCACGAGACCTGCGTAACCCCGGGGTGCCTGAGAAATCTCATGACTCTTTGCGGATTCAAAGATTACCAAGCCCGAGAAAGAGCTCCCATCCCTTACGGAATGGTAAGTTTCATACGTTTCGTTTTATGGGGGATCATTCGACGCCTGATTTGGATGTACGATATGGTGGAAGTCACAGGAACCACTTATCCTATCTACACGAGAAACTTCATCGGATCGGCCGTAAAGAAGTGAATTAAAGAGTTCACTCTAAGGCTCGTGGAAAATCCGACAGTGTCAAGAACACTCTGGTGAGAAGTGTTGAAAAGGATCGCATTTGTTTCTGTTACGATCATAATTTCAGGAGCGGTCAGTCTCGTACTCGCCGAAACGCTTCTCCGCTCATGGGGCTATGGAAATCCTCCTCTGTACGAGTACAACCCGGCAGTGGGGTTCTTGCTGAAGCCCAACCAGCAGCTCGAACGGTCGGGCGGAACCAAAATCCATATCAACAACCTCGGAATGAGATCGGAGGATACCAGCCCGGAAAAACCCGACGGGGTCTATCGCGTGCTTGTCGTGGGGGATTCGGTGCCGTACGGCGGGAGCTACATCGATCAGGAAGAAACCTTTTCCTACGTGGCAGAGCGGCTTTTGAACCAAGAAGGTAAACGTTTTCAAATACTGAATGCCGGAGTCAACGCCCTGGGGCCACAAAATATTCGCAGATTTCTTGAAACCCGAGGCACGTATTCGGCTGATCTGGTGATCGTGTATTTCCCGTGGGGGAATCTCAGAAGAGATTTTTCAAACTATTATATAGTACCGTTCTGGAGCAACGCTCCCGGATGTGCTATCGCCGAGTTTATGCGCCACGCGGTCTGGATGTATTTTGGAAAATTGTCTCAGAGTTGGAAAGAAATCACTAACTTCGATAATGAGTTTGTCCTGACCCAGAATCTCGAGGCCTTGAAGGCCGTTAAAGACCTTTGCGACCGCAGGAGAACTCCAGTGTTTTTCTTTTGGTCACCGGACCCCAACATCATCGCCGGAACAGTCGTCGATAAGCTGGTTTACGACAAGAAACGATTATGGAAAGCGCTCCCAGAAGATGTTTTGATCGATTTGGGACCGCAGTTTGCAAAGCACACGAACGTTGCTTCGCTGTTCGTTGACGCGTGCCACTATGCTCGGTCAGGCCACCAGTTTGCAGGCGAGATCTTGCGAGATTTTATAAAAACTCGGAAGGAGCAGTCTGACTCTGGGTTGGGACGAGCATCGTCAAGAGTCGAATGAGCATATTTGTCCAGATCCTGTGAGTACATTGCCCGATGGTGCGAGTCTCCCAAGACGGCTCGACCGGTGAGAATGAACGCTTCAATACAAAAAGCTCTGGGGGGCTGTTGAATGTGCGGCATAGCCGGGTTCATAGATTTTCGTCTCCAGACCCCGGAGGTGCGGTTGCAGGAGACCGCTTTCCGGATGGTGGGCGCCATTCGTCACCGCGGGCCCGATGAGTCGAGGGTCTGGGTTGACGAACGAAACGGGCTGGCGCTCGGCCATTGCAGGCTGGCCATAATTGATCTTTCGCCGACCGGCAGCCAGCCGATGGTTTCCCCGAGCGGTCGCTATGTCATCACCTTCAACGGCGAAATCTACAACTTCATCGAACTCAGAGGCGAACTGCAACCCTATTTGACCCAGAACTCCCAGGGGCTTAAGGGCACCAGCGACACGGAAGTCATGCTTGCAGCGTTCGACGTCTGGGGAATCGATCGATCCATCGCCAAATTCAACGGAATGTTTGCCTTCGCAGTGTGGGACAAGGCTGAACGCCAGCTGGTGTTGGGGCGAGACCGCTTCGGCAAGAAACCCCTGTATTACGGCAAAATTGGAGATACGTTCTTTTTCGGATCGGAATTGAAGGCCTTCCGGCAACATCCCGAGTTTGTCGGGGAAATAGATCCTGAAGCCCTGGATCAGTTTCTGAGGCACAACTACGTTCCTACGCCGTATTCTATTTTCAGAAACATACGAAAACTGCTTCCAGGCGCGACCCTGACTGTTAGGCCAGGTACTGCGGCCATGGGCTCACCGGTTCCGTTCTGGTCTATTGCGGGCATGATCCGTGAGCAAAAGTCCAGTCCGTTCAAAGGCTCGGCAACGGACGCTGTCGATGAGTTGGATCGATTGCTCACCGATGCGGTCAAGCTCCGAATGATCGCCGATGTTCCCATTGGTGTCTTCTTATCAGGTGGCATAGATTCATCGCTCGTGGCCGCGGTGATGCAAGCCCAAAACGGCAAACCTGCAAAAACCTTCACCATAGGTTTTCAAGAAGAGGCATATAACGAGGCTGAATACGCTAAAGCGGTCGCACGCCACTTGCACACGGCGCATTCAGAGCTTTATGTGAGCCCCTCGGAAGCAATGGAAGTCATCGCGTCATTGCCCGAGATGTTCGACGAGCCTTTCGCAGACTCGTCCCAGATTCCGACTTTCCTTGTTTCTCAATTCGCACGCCATCACGTCACAGTGTGCCTTTCCGGCGATGGGGGCGATGAACTGTTCGGAGGATACAACCATCACGTGTACGGGCCGGTTCTCTGGTCGAAAATAAGGCATATCCCTCTTGGATTGCGTCGAGTTGTGTCGGAAATCCTCACGCGTTCGGCAAGCGGTGTGGATGCGATAGTCCGTATCATGAGACGTATTCGCGGCAGCAGTGCAGTGTTGGACCCAAAACGCCAGGTGGACAGGTTGGCTGAACTCTTGCGGTCGAAAGACCCGGAGGATTTGTACTGGAACGTCATGTCTCACTGGAGACCCTCACCTTTTTTGCAGAGGGTCGCTACCGCTGAGTGTCAGAGCTGGAAAGAACTGAGTTCTCTGGACAACTTCTCTTTCACCGAGCAAATGTTGTTCATGGATCTGGCCACGTACCTCATAGACAACAATCTTGTAAAAATGGACCGGGCCAGCATGAGTGTAGCGCTGGAGATCCGTAACCCCCTCCTGGACTACCGAATAGGCGAGTTCAGCTGGAGGCTTCCCATTTACATGAAAATACGCAATGGCCAGGGAAAATGGTTGTTGAGGCAACTGCTCAAAAAATATCTTCCAGAGGACCTGTTCTCGCGCCCAAAGGCTGGTTTTTCTATTCCTCTGGCTTCCTGGCTTCGCGGTCCCATGAGATCATGGGCGGAATCTCTCATAGAACCCAAACGTATCCGTGAACAGGGTCTTTTGGACCCTTCCAGGATAACGGAGGCATGGAAGGCCCATGTCACGGGAAAAGTCAACAAACCTTATCCCTTATGGGGTGTTTTGATGTTTCAGGCCTGGACCGACTTCTGGGCCGGGAACTCACGAAAAAATCCGGTTCAGGAGCCGGTAAATACGAGTTAGGACAATGGCGCGGACTGAAACGGTTCCAGGGGGGGCCCCGGTTTACGTGTTTAGCGTCGGCCAACTTGGGGACTCTCTTGTAGCGCTTCCTGCCGTGCACGCTATAAAGGAGGCCTTTCCGGAAAGGCCGCTGATACTTGTGGGTGATATTGTGCCCGGAGAACAGTATCTTCCGTCTTGGGAGGTATTCAGGCTCTCCGGAGTGTTTTCCAAGGCCCTTTATTACACCCCCATGAATCGTTCCAAATTTGCCTGCCTGACCGAGTTGTTTTCCATCTCCAGGGAAATGAGGCGGTTGGGCGGAGCTCCTTTGTTTTATCTGGTGAATGACGGCGCATCTTCATCAATGGTCAGGAGGCATCGATTCTTCTTTGAGGCGATTTGCGGAACCGAGGTAGTCGGAGCCAAACAAGCGCCCGACCCTTCCGTGATCAGCGATGAAAGCGGGCACTTGATTCCTAAGAAACCCCAGCACATAAGACTCTTTGAAATAGTTCAGGGCCATGTAAACCATCCCTTGACGTTTCGAACAGAGGGACTCATTCGAGTAGCCGACTCGGCCGTGCGATCCGTGGAAAAGTATTTCAGCAACTTATCGCAAACTGAGTTTGTGGCTTTCGGCCCGTGGAGCAAGATGCCGTGCAAACGATGGCCTCTGGAGCGGTACGCACAAGTGGGCAAGTTTCTCATCCGAGAAAAGGGCATGTTTCCGGTAATACTTGGGAGCGCCAATGAACGTCCGATCGGAGAGACGCTCCTTAAGGAATGGGGTGGATATGGGCTCAATCTTTGCGGTATATCGCTGTCCGAATCCTCGGAGGCTTTGCGGCGCTGCACCCTTTACGTGGGCAACGATACCGGCACCATGCATTTGGCCGCAACGGTCGGGGTGAAGTGCGTCGCAATATTCTCATCAAGGGATGCGCCTGGGCGTTGGAATCCAATAGGACCGGGGCACGCGATCCTGAGACACTGGGTCCCTTGTGAGGGCTGTATGCTTGAGACGTGCCGGTACGACACTGTCCGCTGCCTGGATGGAATCCCAGTGGAGCGTGTAATTGAACGTGCAAGGGCAGTTTTGGAGAGAATCAAGCCCTGACACTCACGACCTGGTGTTGCCTCAAACTAATCCTTATCTTTGAGTCAGGTATTTTAATCCAGTGAGAGTCTTACATCTTTCCAGTTATAAGCCGGCTTGGAACCTTGGCGGCCCTGTGCAGTCGGTAAGCAGGCTGTGCGAAGGGCTCGCCGAGGTCGGCGCCCGTGTTGAAGTCGTGGCTCCTGATACCGGAGGGAGAAACGGCAGGTTGGACGTCCCTATAGGAGTGCCATGCGATGTTGATGGCATTCGCGTTACGTATCTCAAGACTTACGGCCCATGGCGATTCTACTGTGCTCCGGAACTTGTACGAATGCTATTCAAGCGTGGTCGGGAATTCGATCTGATCCATGTTTCAGCCTTTTTCAGCTTTTTTCATATAGGTCCTTTGCTGACTCCAGGTATTTCCGGCACACCCATTGTGCTCTCCCCTCGGGGTTCCTTGATGCCCAATGCGCTGGAAAGAGGGAAATTTAAGAAGGCCGCTTATTCCGCGCTGATCGAGCGCCCCCTGCTGCGCAAGTACACTGCGGTCCACTGCGCGAGCGATCAAGAAAGGATTGCAGTGGAAAGACATATGCCGGGAGTACCCGCCTTTGTGGTTCCTAACGGGCTGAACGTCCAGGAATTGGAGAGCCTACCGGGTCGAGGTCGACTCAGACGAAGCCTCAACATCGATGATGACAGTTTCGTTTTCGTGTTTCTTGGCCGTCTGCACGCCCATAAGGGGCTGGATCTGACCATAAAGGCTCTGTCAGTTGCGCGGAAATCCGGCATCAGCATCGACCTGATAGTCGCTGGGCCCGAGGAACTCAGCACGGACCGGCCGTGGCGAGTGTTGGCGTCGCAGATGGGGGTAGAAGAGAATGTTCATTTCATAGGACCGGTTTATGGCAAAGACAAGCTTCAGACACTCGCTGATGCTGACGCGTTTGTGCTGAATTCTCATTCCGAGAACTTCGGAATGTCGATTGCGGAAGCCTTGGTATGTGGATTACCGGTGTTGATTTCGGATCAAACGGGATTGTCCGGCTGGGTGAGCCGCAATGATGCAGGTCTTGTTGTTCCGCAGGACGTCGACTCGATCGCAGAAAGCATGTTGCAGATGGCGCATTGCAGAGAGAAGTTTCGAGAAGCAGCTCTCAAGTGTCGCGAGGTTGCGAGAAAAACTTTCGATCACCTCAGGGTAGCTCAGAAAATGCTGGAACAGTACGAGGCCATAATCTCGAAAGGTCGCCCCGTAGGTGACTGATGCAGCTGTGGGTTCAGAAGTGTGATACCGGTTTCCGGCGGTATTGGGAACTTCCCGCATGTGACAGTAACTCGATGAAAGGCTCACCGTTTGAGATAAGCCAAAGAAGCGCTTGTACTCATTGGCAGAATTCATGTCTAATTTGCGGCGGCAAGTCCCGTCATTCCGGCGGAAGCCGGAATCCAGTCTTTGCGACATTTTCTGGACCCCGGCCTTCGCCGAGGTGACAGCGCGGACTGATTCGATGCTCTTCATGGTGCTGCCAGCGCCTTTGATCTGGCGCCACGGTTGTTTTGTTCATACTAGCCCTCAATAGGACGTTATTTCTGGCGATCGCTATAACACCTAATAGAAGCTTGGAAAGGCCGTTGCATTTGACCGTCACCAAGGCTATGAAAATAGCCCTCGTTTGTCCCGTTTATCCACCTGAAATTGTGCCGTCCGCGGTGATGCAGGCCCAGCTCGCCGAAAGCCTGTGCGCAAAAGGACATCACGTAACCGTATACACGACCTTTCCCAGCCTGCCCCAGGGCCGGGTCTTTGACGGATACAGAAGGAGCCTTTGGTCCGTGCTGCAACAGGGTCAATTGCGTCTAATAAGGTGCTTTTCGTTCACAATAGGAGAGAAGCGAACACGCCTGTGGCGGGCCTTATCACATCTTTCGTTTGCTCTGACATCAGCGCTGCGACTTCTGCTGGAGGACAAGCCGGATCTGATCGTGGCAAACATGGCTCCGGTGATCAGCAGTCCGATAATAGTCATGACAGCTAAACTCCTGAAGGTGCCTGTAGCCAACAACATCCAGGATCTCTTTCCTGAAGCTGTGGAATCAGCCCGGATGATCAGCAGCGGAGGCCTTGCGGCGAAGATCGCCTTGTGGATCGATCGAATCACTTGCCGCATGGCGGATACAACCATAGTGCTTTCTGAATCGTTCAAAGACGCATTGATGAAGACTCGCAAAGTCCCTGCCGAAAAAATTGAGATAATACGCAGCTGGGTGGATGGTTCCAAGATAAAGTCAATGTCGCGGGACAATTCCTGGCGTAAAGAGACCGAAATACCCCTAAACAAATTCGTGGCAATGTTTGCAGGCACAATGGGACTCGCCAGCGGGGTCGACGTGCTGGTGGATGTCGCGGCAAAGCTAAGAAACGACGGACATGATGACATCCTCATTGTGTGCATAGGCGAAGGGCTTCTGAAGCCCAAGATGGTGCAGAGCGTATCTGAACAACGTCTGAACAACATTGTTTTCTTGCCCTTTCAACCCGAAGAGAGGCTGTCCGAAGTTCAGTCCACTGCAGATGTTTTCCTTCTGCCTATGGAGAAATCCCATGCGGTCTCTTCAGTCCCCAGCAAGCTGATTACGTATTTAGCCGTGGGGCGGCCAATCCTGGCCGCTGTTGATGCTGGTTCGTCCATAGCAAAAAGGGTCCACCTCGCAAATTGCGGATTGGTGGTTCCACCAGGGGATGCGGCGGAAATAGCCAAGGGTCTGATCGAAATGAAAGCAGATGCTCTCAAATTGGAAAAGCACGGGAGCAACGGACGTAAGTTTTTTCAACAGTATATGGATATGCCGATTGCCTTGGCAGAGTTTGAAAGTCTGTCAAGCCGAATGGTAGCAGGAAAGGGATGCACGAAGACTTTGTCTGATGGAGACGTTCTGAATACTCACTGACCTTGAACGAGTGATGCCGTGACTGGGCTTTTTCTCGGAAATCCTCTGAAATCCTCTGATAAGCTAATTGCAGGGGCATCCTGTGTCGATAAGACCGTGCAATAGAAACGATTTGAGTTTTGTGGCAGACCTGCACAAGACGTCCCTCAAAGACGAAGTCTCTCTTCTAACCCAGAGTTCTCCTTCGATCCTGGAACGATTCTATTTGGAGTGTCTTAGGGATCTCAATTTCCTGGTAAACGAAGAAGACGGCAAAATAAACGGCTTTGTCGTGTGAGGAAGGACTGAAATGGTGCAGACTGCCAGACGCCGCTTCTATTGGAAAAATCTTCACGTGTGTTTGGCTATGGCGACTCGGCCTCGAATTACGCGCCGGATGATAAGTAGATGGCGCAATCTATTCGCAGGCACTCGGTTGGAAAGCCAAACTACGAGCATAGAAGCTTCGTACGCCTTGCTGCTGTTGGCTGTTTCAGCTGACGCTCGCGGCACAGGCTTAGCACTCAAGCTTGTTGAAGCCTTTGAAGGAACCCTCACGAAACCCTGCCGTTACCAGATTTCAGTAGCCCGTAACAATCTGGCTGCCATCCGCTTTTATCAAAAGATCAACTGCAAAGTGACCAAAGAGTCCCGAGATACTTTGCAGC
>JACRDE010000310.1 GCA_016212935.1 Desulfomonile tiedjei
AACCCGGCCAGCGGGTGACGTTGTAGTGGTCGCGCCGAACGGCGTGGACGAATATCGCTGAACACCCGTGTTCATGTACGCCTCGTTGTCCACACAGACGTATATGACTTTGTGCCCGCGCTCCATCATTCCGGAAAGCGCCTGGAAGCCGATGTCACTCGTCCCACCATCTCCGCCCATGGCAACGACGGTAATTTCTCTGTCGGGCACGCGGCCCTTGCGACGCAGCGCCTTGAGTCCTGACTCAACGCCTGAAGCCACCGCTGCGGCGTTTTCGAATGCGACGTGGATCCACGGCACGTTCCACGAGGTAAGAGGGTACGGCGAAGAAATTATCTCCATGCACCCGGTGGCCATGGCAAGTATCATGTCAGGGCCGATGGCCTTTAGTACGTGACGGACAGCGAGCACTTCCGCGCAGCCCTGACACGCTCTATGTCCGGGACTTATGTATTCTTCCAAAGGGAAGTTTTTTAGTGGCTTTAAGACTTTTGCTTTGCTTGCTTCAGCCATTGGATTCTCCGTTTTAATTTGCTTGGAATCGACTCAGTATCGATTCACTTGGGGCGGATTTCCGAGTGTTCGAGCGATCTGTAAGCGCTCGCCAACATTCTTGCATCAACCACGGACGCCGTAGATGTGATACTCGTAATCCTTTTCGGACAGTGCCATGTTTACCATTTTGACCACATCGTCAGGCGTCACGTCTCGCCCGCCTATGCCCGCGATCATGCAGTGGATTTTGGGCCTTTGGGGTTCATGGTACATCAGTGCTCGCATCTCGGAGGTCACCGGGGCATTCGCTGCGCCCAGGGCAATCGACCGGTCCAGAACCACCACATCCTTGGCCTTGGCCAGGAGCTTTCTCAGATCTCCCATTGGCAGAGGCCGCCACAATCTGAGTTTCACCAGCCCGACGCTTTTCCCCTGTTCACGCATTTTGTCCACAGCGATAGTGGATGTTTCACATATCGACCCCATGGCAAAAATCAGGGTTTCCGCATCTTCGGCCCTGTAAGTCTCAACCGCCGAATATTTTCTTCCGGTGAGCTTGGCCATTTCGTCCCAGCCCTGGAGAATCACGGGCGTGGAGCTGGTCAGAGCCACATCGTGAGCCTGTTTTTGTTCGGCATAAATCTCAGGCATTCCAAACGCGCCCATGGACAGCACTTTGTCCGGATGCAGCTTGCTTAACGGCCTGAATGGCGGCAGGTAAGCTTTCACCATCTCCTTGTCCCAGAATTCTATGGGTTCGATCACGTGGGTGAGATTGAATCCGTCAACATTGATCATTACGGGCAAGGATACCTTCGGATCTTCGGACACTCTGAATGAGTGAAAAATCGCGTCGTACACCTCCTGACCGTTTTCGCAGAATACCTGGATCCACCCGGAATCACGGACCATCATAGTGTCGGAATGGTCGTTCCAGATGGAAAGAGGAGCGCTCAAGGCACGATTGGAAAGGAACATGACCATAGGCAGCCGCATAGACGAGGCGATGTAAACGATCTCGGCCATAAGAGCCAGTCCTTGTGCCGCTGTGGCAGTGAACGTACGGGCTCCGACGGCAGAGGAGCCGCAACACACGCTCATTGCTGAATGCTCTGATTCCACAGGAACGAACTCTGCGTCGAGATCGCCGCTGGCGACCAATTCGGAGAGATGCTCCACCACGTGAGTCTGCGGAGTAATCGGATATGCGGCAACCACGTCCACGTCGCAAAGGCCGACTGCTTCAGCGGCTGCAATGGAAACTTCAATACCTACCTTTTTTCCCATCACTCGCCCTCCTGCACCATTTCTATTGCATTTACGGGACACTCGTACGCGCAGATGCCGCAGCCTTTGCAATAATCGTAATTCCAGACCATGCGGTTCTTCTCAAAATCCGGCGTAATCGATGCGTCAGGGCACATGATGAAACAGCGCTGACATCTTATGCATATTTCTTCTTTATATATGGGCTTTTCGGAACGCCAGGTTCCGGTGTGATAGCTGGAAGCGCAGCCCGGTTCGGATATCACCCCTCCCGGTTCCACCTCTTGCCAGGTCATTTCATCCATAGGCTTAGTCACGTTATCCTCCGTGTGTGCAGAAAGGTCGGGGCGTCAGGCCACCACCAGGGTTTCGCCGAATGCTCTTTCCATTGCTTGAATGTTTCTCGCTGCAATTTTCCCGAATCGGCGCTTGAACGGTTCTTTCAGGGACTCCACCTCCATCAGGCCGGTGCTCTTGACCAGGGCCCCTACCATCGTAGTGTTCGTAATAGGCAATCCCAAGACTTCTTTTGCTATGCGTCCGGCGTCCACCACGGCTATCTTGCCTTTGTATCCGAGTTGCTTCTTTATGGATTCCGGATCGTGGGAGGAGTTTATAATGAGTATACCCCCCTCGCGCAGGCCGACCGTGGGATTGGCAATTTCCAAGAGCGAAGGATCCAGCACTATTACCACGTCTGGATTGTAAATCTTGGATCTCAACTTGATGGGGTTATCGTCCACCCTGGCGAACGCGACCACAGGAGCGCCTCTCCTTTCCGGGCCGAAGCTTGGAAAGGCAGTAGCGTACTTGCCCGTATCGATAGCGGCTTGCGCGACCAGTTCCGCGCAGGTGACCGCGCCTTGGCCGCCTCTGCCGTGGAATCTCATTTCAATCATGGCTGCTCCTTTGATTAGAAATCAGTCAAATTCCTCATCTTCGTGAAACTCTTCAGAGAGGGAGTATCTCATCTGCTCGTTGATCATTTCCATGCACGACATTATGTGGTACTTTGCCTCGGACAATTCAAGGATTTCCGACGGCAAAAGCTCCTTCTTGCGCAGATATGCGTCGATGCGTTCGTTCAGAAGACTAAGATGCCTCACGTCCACGGCATAGAAGTCTTCCCCCTTGTCCTGTACCTCGCTGACTCTTGAAAGGGACTGCACGAGTTTAAGGTCCCACTCATCCATTTTTTTCCACCGAGCCACAGTAGCCGGATGAATTCCGAGCTTTTGCGCGATTTCTTTATTGGTTAGGCGGCCTCGATCCTCCAGAAAAGCTTTTTCTGCGATCTTGCGGGCCTCATTCTTTCTCATGGAATTATCTCCTGAGGTCGTCTGAATCCGGGCGGGTGATTGCGACGGGAATAAAAATTATTAACAGATCTCTTTCCAAGTTTCAAGGGGTTATTGACCCAATGGCAAATCGTTTTTATATTTCTATCCGATCAACTATTATGACATAATCCAAGCGGTTCGCCAAAGTCATGCCAGTCACTGACGAATTCTTGAAAAACCTGCCGTCAAGCCCCGGCGCGTACATGATGCTCGATCGGAAAGGGAAAGTCTTGTACGTGGGCAAAGCCGGGAACCTCAGGAATCGTGTCCGAAGCTATTTCACCGGAGGGGACGAAAGGCCCGCGATCCAGTATCTCATGGAGAGGGTCGACAGTATCCGCACCATTCTCACCGAGACAGAAAAAGAAGCCCTCATACTGGAAAACAACCTGATCAAGGAGCACCGTCCCAAATACAATGTCAATCTTCGGGACGACAAATCTTTTTTTTCGCTCAGACTGAACGTCTCCCATCCATTCCCCAGGTTGACCCTCGTCAGGACCCAGAGGATAAAGCCCGACGGTGAGCGCTATTTCGGGCCCTATTCTTCAGCTCGGGATGCTCGGGTTACAGTCCGTTTTATTCAGAAGATATTTCCTCTGCGGCATTGCACGGAGAGACAGATCGCAACATGCACAAGGCCGTGTCTCAATTGTCAAATGGGCCGTTGCCTGTGCCCCTGCTCTGGAAAGGTCGACATCGAAGAATACGGTCGCATGGTTGAGCAGGTTTCTATGCTGCTGCAAGGCCGGAGCGAAGATCTTGTCAGACGCCTCAGAAACCAGATGGAGGAGGCAGCGACAAAACTGCGGTTCGAAGAGGCTGCAAGGATCCGGGATCGGCTCGCCTCCGTTGAGAGAACGCTGGAGGCCCAGAATGTTTCGTTCTTCCACTTGAAAGATCAGGATGTTTTCGGCCTTCTTGTCGAAGAAAACGGGCTTTTTCTTGTGGAAGTGTTGTCCTTCCGGCGAGGAAACCTGCTGTCGGGTGAGTCCTTCGTGATCCGCAACCCTGCGCTGGAAGCAGAGGAAGTGCTGAGTTCCTCAATAAAGCAGTACTACGGCTCCGGCGCGTTTGTCCCCAAGGAGGTGCTCATCTGTCGGCCTGTGGACCAGTCGGAACTGATCGAAACTTGGCTCTCAGAACTTCGAGGCAACAAGGTCGCGGTCAAAGTCCCACTCCGAGGACAGGGCCTGCGATTAATACAATTGGCCCTGAAGAATGCACACGCCGCTCTCCTTAGAGAAAAGCAGAGAGATAGGGCAGCGGCGGCTGTGGAAAGATTGGCATCGAAGCTGCACCTTCCCGGACCTCCGAGAACTATTGAGGGATACGACATTTCGAATATCTCCGGTTCAGAGCCGGTAGGCGTCAAGATCCTGTTCCAAGACGGCAGACCTGAAAAATCGGGATACAGGAAGTACAAGATTAAAGGTTTCCAGGACCAGGACGATCCAGGCATGATATATCAGACTATAATCAGACGAGCCGCTCATGTGGACGAAGAACCGCTTCCGGACCTAATCCTGATCGACGGAGGGAAGGCTCAGCTCAATGCGGCCGAAGTGGCGCTGGCCGAGCAGCTGGGTGCCGATACGCCTCCCCTGGCCGCAATAGCCAAAGCGAGGGAAGAGGGGGACGAAGAGCGACTATATCTTCCGAACCGCAAGAATCCTGTCACCTTTCCAAAGGGAGATCCCGGATTAATGCTTCTCATGCGGGTTCGAGACGAGGCCCACAGATTCGCTCATACATTCCACACGAGGAGCAGACAGAAGGCTGTGATCCGTTCAGGGCTTGACGACATTAATGGAATAGGCCCCAAGAAGAGGAAGGTGCTCCTGACTCAATTCGGAAGCCTGCAGGGTCTGATGGAAGCCTCAGACGATCAGATCGCTGCCGTCCCGGGCATTAGCGTCAAAGATGTCGAGAGAATCCGCGCCCATTTCAAACAAAAGGAGATAGGCCTGACCGCATGACCTTCAGGGTAGGTACCTGAGCGCCAGGGATTTCACCTGCCCGCTCATAATCCGGAACATCTTACAGTCATTCCAGCGGAAGCCGGAAGCCAGGCTTTTCATAATTTCTCGGACCTCAGCTTTTGCCCGGTTGACGAAATGGCTGACGGGATTCTCCTAAAATTGACAGTATATAGATTGCCCCTGCCCGACTAGAGTGAGTGGGCTTTGTCCTTTTTTGTTTACATTGCCGGGGCCTGATGGTAGACAACCGGTGCGAAACTGGACAGGGCCCGCCCAAAGAGGATGGATCCAAATATTTGGAATCAGAAGGAGCGGTTAACGGATTGCGCAGTCATATGGTTGAATACGAAACAAGCCACTGTCAGCGGTCTACCGTCATAGAGAATTCAGTGCTGGTATACAGTCTACTGGGCTCCATTTTGTTTTTTTTCGCGGAATCGTGTCTGGCGGCATCCATGCCGGGTGAAAGCAATCCTGGAATACTGTACACAGTCACCCATTTGCACCCGGCAGCCTATTTGATTCTTTTCCTGATTTTCGTGTTGTCCGTGGCCAACCTTGTTTTTCAGGGTTTTCTGAGTTTCTCCGGATGGCCGTTGTCGTTCGTGGCCGGGCTCCTGAGGGAAATCCCTTTGGTGCGGCGGACGAAAGGCGCTGCCAAGAGAAGCCGGAGACTCGAGTCCCCGGATTCGATTGTCAACCGACCTGCCGATGAAGCAGTATCCGCAGTCCGTAGAATAGGGAAAGTGCAGGCCAGAGAATCGAGAATCGGTATCCCGACTCCGCTGGACGGTATGAATCATCCCATGCCTGCCTTCGGCCAGCACCCCGGAACAGCTACCGGTTTGCCTCGCATGGTGGAGAACCCCGATGCAAACAAACCCGCTGCACAGGAATTCAAATTTGCGTCCGCTGTCGACATCCCATCCCCTGAGGAAGTTGAACGCAGGGAAAAAGAACAACTCGTAGTGTCAGGTATCGTCAAAGGGCCCGACGGAAAAGGGATCGATTCGGTAATCGTGTACTTGACCGACCTGGAAGGCACCCGCACGGGGCAGTCGTGTCGCAGCATGCATGACACAGGAGAATTCAAAGTGCTGATAAACGAGCCCGGAAAGTACATACTGAGCGGATACAAGCGCGGATACATAATGGAAAATGCCGACCCGCTGGTGCTACCTATAGAATCGGGGAAAATCGAAGGGTTGACATTGCGCATGATTCCTGAAGGTTGTGTGGTGCAGGGAAGAGTCGTACTCGATGTCGGTTTGAATCTTTTACACGATTTCGAGGTAAAATGCGTCTGTGGAGAAGGTTCCTGCTCAAGGTCCAGCAGAACGGATTCTACTGGAGAATTCAGAATTCCCGGCGTGCTCGTGAACTCTAAATGCCATATTGAGGTTAGAGGATCGGACGGATCTATGTTGGTCAAAACCGAACCGTTCGAGACAGTGCAAAGAAAAGAAATTTACCGAGAGATTCAGATCCGAGCTCCCAAGGATTCGGAGGACTCCAAATCAGCGGAGACTTGGGACAAAGAACTTTCCGAGCAAACCCCCTCATCCGGATCCAACCTTGCGAGCTAGAATTTGTAACACCTACCGGTGCTCATACTCCGATATCTTTTTTTCCGTGGCGCACTATCTCCCCGGTGACCATGTATATGACTTCTTCAGCAACATTCGTGGCTAGGTCGGATATTCGTTCCAGATGTCGTGAAACCAGAAATAAATGGATCAGGTTTGACGTGGATTCCGGCCCCTTCCCGACGTGTTCCTCGAATTTCTTGTGGAGGGTATGCTTCATCCTATCCACTTCGTCGTCTTCTTGCAGCACCTGATAGGAACCCTCAATGTTCATGTTCACGAACGAATCTAGGCTCTTGCGTAGCATGCTGTAGGTTTTCTGAGCCATCACGAAGTAATCCGGAGGAATTATCATCTTCGGTTCTCCGCTGAGATGAATGGCGGTTTCAGCAATGTTCACGGCGAGATCACCGGCACGTTCGAGGTCCTTATTTATTTTGAGAACAGCTATTATGTGCCTCAGATCTACTGCCACAGGTTGATGCAGAGCAAGAATTTCGAGGCATTCCTCTTCAAGGTCCACCTCCTTGCGGTCGATTTCCAGATCCCCGTCTATGACCCGCGTGGCCAGGTCAGCGTCTTTTCGTTCTATTGCTTTGACGGCCAACTGGACGTTTTCTTCCACCAGTGCGCCGAGTGATAACAGCTGATTGTTCAATTTCTCGATTTTTCTGCGAAGCCTCAGTCGGGTTGTAGTTCTCATATATTTCTCCTGAAATCGGCTCGGCCGGACAGAATCGGGATCTCTTTAGCGGGGAATAGGCATTAGGCCACCAATGGATCCCTATACAGATTCCAGCAGATCATGCTTTTATGTTAAAGCTCGTGTGAAAAGGTTCTGGTAATGAAGCAAGATGAGTGCCAATACGAAAGTTCAGCCAAAAAGGCTTCAAATATCGGTACAAAGCTCCAAAACAGGCGGCATAGTACAACTGACAGAACTTTTCGAAGCCAAAGCGTTCAGAAATGTTTTACAGGGTGTAAAATAGTATGCCTATTTTGCTCCTCTAGCTTTGAGCAATTCCACGACCGCGTTATGTCCTCTTGCAGTGGCAAGGCTTAAGGCGCTGTTTCCCTCGTTGTCTTTGGCATTTACATCCGCTCCCTTGCCCAACAGTTGTTCGATTACTTCTTTGTGCCCTTCGAAAGCCGCTACTATCAACGGCGTCGCGCCGTTTCTCAGTTCTTTTGCATTCACATTTGCTGCTTTGTCCAGAAGCAACTTGACTACATCGGGTCTGCCTTCGAAAGAAGCGCCGAATAGCGCTGTAACACCGTCTTTGTT
This sequence comes from Desulfomonile tiedjei, assembly GCA_016212935.1. Classification (GTDB taxonomy): domain Bacteria; phylum Desulfobacterota; class Desulfomonilia; order Desulfomonilales; family Desulfomonilaceae; genus Desulfomonile; species Desulfomonile tiedjei_A. The sequence continues at coordinate 7,955 of JACRDE010000310.1, forward strand.
CGTCGCGTTAACATCAGCCCCTTTTTGAATCAGAAGGGTCACCAAGTCAGTATGGCCTGCAAAAGAAGCCCCGATGAGCGCAGTGTCACCCTCTTCGTTTTTGGCGTTCACGTCCGCTCCCTTGTCTAACAAAAGTTTGACAACGTCCATTCCCCCCTCAACAGCGGCTTCCATCAAGGGTGTGAACCCGTCCATATCTTTGGCGTTGGGATTGGCCCCTTTCGAGAGAAGTTCCTGAACCTTCTTAACATCGCCGGCCCTCACAGCGTCCAGGAGGTTTTCCTCCAATGGTCCCCCGAAGCAAGAGGTTGACATGACGAGCAACGATAGGACTGCAACAATAACTGGTTTTCCGGACATTCTCATGTAGGCCTCCCCATTGTGTTTGCGACTCCCGAAGACCGTTTCGGTCGGCATTGTCAGAATAATGCGGGTCTTGCGACTCCCTCACGAATCTTTGCGAACCGGCGCAAGCAATTCCGTTCTTGATGCGGTATTAGGTTTCGCGCGGGGATCCGGAATTGCGTCGTCTATATTAAGGGAATGATCTTGTCTTGAGCGGTAATCTCCCCAAAAACAAAATTGTGGCGCTATACTAGAGACGCCCTGCACTCTCGTCAAGTCAAATATCCGAAACAAACGATTATTTCAACCCAATGGCATACAGTCGCGCGTAGAGAACTCGGCCATAGATGCGGCGCAATAGTGGTCATACGAAGTCCCATGGCAAAAAGCGCCACAGCGAAACATGAAAACGTCCCAGTAGGACGGGCATCTTGTCGGTCCCCGTCAAGTAGTTTTCATAGGAATTCGCTTTCAAATATGTAAGATTGGGGGAACCTTCTTTGGCAAAGAATGTTCCCCCAAACCCCTTAGGCGCTAACTTGATGAACTGGCTCGCGTTATTTCAACTATTTAGCCAAGTGCAATACCGTCACCCCCGCGAAAGTCGGGGGCCAGAGTCTGTTGAGAAGACTGGATTCCGGCCTTCGCCTGAATGACGGATTAACAGCCAAACATCCTTAAGTTAGCG
>JACRDE010000301.1 GCA_016212935.1 Desulfomonile tiedjei
CAAACGGTCCCACCAGTACTTTACAAAAGTAAAGGCAAAAACGGCCAGGGGGAAGTCTGGCACGTCCAGAAACGGTTCGGTGACGGACAAAGAATTCGACAGAGCACTGGAACAAGCGATCTCAGGGAAGCAGAACGATTCTTAGCGCACCTGATCGAGCAGCATCGAAACGCGCAAGTTTATGGTGTTCGACCCAAGCGTTTATTCAGAGATGCGGCAGTGCGATATCTGAGAGAAGAAACTAAGGCGAGTATCAAGCGTGAAGCCGAGCTCCTAAAGATCCTCAAACCTTTTATCGGTGATCTTTATTTGGAATCTGTGCACATGGGAACTTTGCAAGCCTATATTCAAGACCGCCGCGAGGCTAAATGGGAGAAAAGGACCATCAACTATGGTCTGCAGGTAGTTCGTCATATCCTCAACCTCGCAGCATCGGAGTGGATGGACGAACACGGGCTCACGTGGCTCGCACATGCGCCAAAAATTAAGCTTCTGCGTGAAGATGACAAAAAAGACCCCTGCCCTCTTTCACCACAAGAGCAAGTGAAGCTGTTTGCGGAGTTGCCTAAACACTTGTCGAAAATGGCTCTTTTTAAGGTGAATACGGGGTGTCGAGAGGCTGAAGTCTGCAGTCTACGTTGGGATTGGGAAATTGATGTTCCCGTTCTCAATACTAGCGTGTTCGTTATTCCTGCCAGGCGAGTAAACAACCGGCAGGATCGGCTTGTGGTTCTCAATCGAGTTGCGGAGGGAGTAATCGAGGAAATGCGCGGCAAGCATCCTGAGTTCGTGTTCACATATCGCTGCAGGCCAGTGCAGAAAATGTATAGTGCTGCGTGGCGGAATGCGCGAGAGCGAGCGGGGGTGCCTGATGTCAGGGTCCATGACCTCAAGCATACATTCGGTCGACGTTTACGCGCTGCTGGTGTCTCACTAGAGGATAGACAGGACCTCCTGGGGCACAAGTCCGGCAGGATCACGACTCACTACTCGCAACCGGAACTTGAAAATCTCATAAGCGCTTCAAATAAGGCCTGTTCTCAAGAGGGTGGACACACAATGGACACATTGGTTATTTTGAGAAAGAAAAAGGCCGTGTGCGAAACGGCCAATTGCAGGTAATCTTTACTGCTTTCTGGTACCCCCGGTAGGAATCGAACCTACGACCTGCGGATTAGGAATCCGTCGCTCTATCCACTGAGCTACGGGGGCACGCTTAAGTTATCCGGAAAGTTTAGGTTAGAATCCGGCAAAAAGTCAACTCCTTTGTGTGCTGCGGCGCTAGGGCATTTCTCCAGAATAAGAGGCCGTCAATGGTACTGATCGAAGCCATAATCAAGCCCTTCAAACTAGATGACGTCAAAGACGCCTTGGAAGAATTAGGTGCAGGTGGCATGACCTTCACTGAGGTCCTGCACAGTGGCCAACCGCGCCACAAAGGTCGTTCATTCGGTGATACGTCGAGAGACGTGGATCTAGCACCCAAAATAAAGGTGGAGATAGCTGTCCCCGATCACCTGGCGGAGCGAATCGTCGAGGCTATCTGTGTCCACGGCACCGCAGGCAGAAATGAGGATGGCAAAATCATAGTTCAAGAGTTGAACGGCGCAGTACGCATCAGAACCGGCGAGTTGGATGCAGACGCGCTTTCTTGAAATCCGCAAACCTCTTTGTCGTTCGATGGATGAGGAAAGCAAATGCCTGTACTGGATTTCCATATACATTTAGGGAGACGACATCATCTCACTGAACGCCTGATCGAATATCTAACAAAGGATATCGGCGAGGAAGCCCTCAGGCAGGCGGACAACATAACTCCTGAGGCTCTATCCGGCTTTCTGCAGAGCCAAGGAATACGCCATGCGGTCATGCTGGCAGAATACACTCCCAAGACCACCGGTATCGTGCCCAACGAATTTGTGGCCGAGTTTTGCAGCCAGAGCGATCAATTGATCCCCTTCTGCTCGATCAACATGCAATCCGAGGAGGATCCTGGAGTTCAGGTAGAAAATGCTGTTAAGAAACTCGGGTGTCGCGGCATCAAGTTGCTGCCTTCATACGCTCACTTCTATCCAGACGACCCGAGAATACTCCCCGCATACGAGGCGGCATCCTGCTTGGGTATACCCGTAATGTTTCACACTGGAACTTCACTCTTCCCGGGCTCTCGAGTACGCTATGCGAACCCGTTGCTCCTCGACGATGTGGCTGAAGATTTTCCGAATTTGACGATCATAATGTGTCACGCAGGACGCCCATTCTGGTACGCGGAGTCGGAATGGATGCTCAGACGACACAGAAACACTTACATCGACATTGCCGGGATTCCGCCGAACCAACTCCCCGCAATCTTTCCAAAATTGGAGAAGCTTGCCGATCGATTCGTTTTCGGAAGCGATTGGCCCAATTTCCCGTCGATTCAAAAGCAGGTTTCGCTCGTCCGCGAATTGCCTCTCAGGCATGATATCATCGAGGCAATTCTATGGGAAAACGGCGCAAGACTCCTCAATCTGGCCCCATGATTCCGACCGACCGTAAACGTTAGCGTCGGGGCTGGCGCCTTTTCCTAAGGTTCGGACTCAAGACCGTTTCATCGACTCCAAGTGGCATTGATCGCCGAAAGCTTGTTCCAGATCTCGCTGGAGCGATTCAAGAACGCGCTGATCTTCAACTTCCACCACTAGGTCCCCGTTATCAAAACACTTCAGTCGCCCGTGATTCTCAAAGATCTCCACGGCCTTTTTGGGATCGATTGTGATCCAACCCTTCATTCGGCTCACGAGTTCAGGTCCAGTGAAATCTCTTTCGATCACCAGGTCTATGTTTCTGTTCTTGCCAACCCATCCGATGACTGCGGGTTTGACCAGCGTCGGCATCACAGGGTCGTGCATGGCAGCACAACGGAACCACACTCTAGCCCTTATCATTTTGATTCTCCACGCATGGTTGTTTGTCAGGTCGGTGCAACAAGTCCGACGGTCCTTTCTATCAGAATACCGATGAAAAATAAAAAAACCTTTTCAAACTAGTCGAAGTATGCTATAGACTATTTAAGTAACTGGTGGAAAAAACAAAGGAAACCTTCACAGACACAGTCAGACAGGAGATAAGCCACGAATGCAGGTACTTAACCGAGCATTGAAATCAAGCCGTACGTTTTTTTCAGGATTGCTTATTCTTTTGATTGTCTCGTGCCTATCGGCTCCTGCTTTCGCAAAAGTCCAATCAAACAAAAACTCCGCTTCGAAAAAACACATTAGTAAGACCACACATGCGAAATAGTAGGTAGATAACAAGAAGAAATCACCTCCAGCCTCGCGGGGTATACAAGCCAAAGCAGCGTACTGCTTGAATCTGCGGAGCAATGAAACTCTCTTGGCCAGAAATGTTGATCAGCAGCTTCCGGTAGCAAGCCTTACAAAGCTAGTGACAGCAATGGTGGCACTGGACCACTGGGCTCAGGACCGAAAAATTACTGTTCCGGACCACATAAGAACGATTCCCAAATCGGTCGTAGGACTCAAGGCAGGGGACGAACTCACATTGCAGGACCTTCTCCACGGCTTGCTCATAGGTTCCGGCAACGATTGTGCAGAGACGATAGCGTGTGATTTTCCCGGAGGAAGGCAGAAGTTCGTGGCTGCAATGAACAAGAAAGTTCGTTCCATGGGAATGCGCAAGACCTTTTTTTACACTCCAAGCGGTCTGGACAAGAAGAATGCGAACGGCTCGGACGATTCCGTGAATGTGGATAGCAATGTGTCCACTGCTCGGGAGATCGGTGCCATAGCACGTGCAGCGTTTTCCAACACAGTGATTCGATCCGTCTGCCTCAAGAAATCTCACGTCCTGGCTGGAGTCAAAGACAAAAGCTACACCGTGAGGACCACTAACAAACTCCTCCGTGACAATCTTCCACTAGTCGGAGGAAAGACCGGATACACCTCACGGGCTGGCCACTGCTTGGCCACGGAATTTACTCCTGGCCGCAACGTACTACTTATCGTGGTTCTGGGCAGTCCCGATCATTTCCGTGACACCAGGCTCGTGTACCACAAAGCTCTCAAGGAAGCCAATAAGATAAAGCTCACCCCAACGGACACAGCAGCGAGACGACTGGCGTCCCAGGATTGAGTACTGCTCATCGGGCAGCCATCCTTCCCCACCGCTGCTCCTAGTCCGATGTCAGAATTTGCGTGATCGTCGACTTCCTATTCTTTGGGCAACGTAAAGAGGAAGTTGATCCAGTAGCCTGGGTATGTCTCGCACCAGATTCTGCCCCCGTGGGCTTCTATTATCCTTCGAATATTATACAGCCCGAGGCCGGTGCCGCGCTTATCTCTGGTGGTTTCATTGTGCACCCGATAGAATTTTTCGAATACCTTGTCCACCTGATCAGTGGGCACGCCCGGGCCTTCGTTCCAAACATTGAAAAGATAATGGCTATGGTGTTCCTCGACACCATAGGCGACTCTCCTATCAGGGTATCGATATTTCAGGGCATTTCCGAACAGGTTTCTATAGACAATCTCAAGTAGGGCCGAATCTCCCATGAGGTGAATTGCACCTACGCCACCCATGCTGGCGTCGTAACTTTGAAATGATTCAGGGTACCGTTCCTTCAGACCTATCATCGCAGGATAGATCACTTCTTTGTAAAAGTCCTTGATCGGCTTTTTCCTTACTTGAAATTCTCCGTGCTCCAGTTCGGCCATCACGAGAAAATCTCGGCTCATGGCTTCAAGGAACTTGGAATGGTGATACACAATTCTTAGCTGTTCCTTTCGGGCCGGTTCAGTTTCGCTTTGCAGCAATCGTCGCAGGAATCCGCCCATCACGATCAGTGAGTTCTTGGCTTCATGATTGATGAAATGAATCGCCTCCCGATAGTTCTGATTCAGGCGTTCCAATTCTCTCGTAATGGCGATTTCCTTTCCGATATCCTTGCTTACTCCCACGGTGCCCAGAATTCGGCCCTCTTCGTCCTTTAGGAGCGAGAGGCTCAGAGAAATCTCGACACTGCCACCGGACTTGGTTTTCAGCTGGGTCTGATGATTGCGGATTCCACCCGTAACCAGGACTTCTTCCATAAGTCGGTCGCGTTCCTCGGCATCAAGCCAGAGTTCGGTGATTTTGCGTCCCTGCATCTCCTCTGAGGAAAAACCGAGAATTTTTTCGGACCCGGGATTAAATTCAACGATACGCTGGTCCAGATCGGTTGTCATAATCATGTCTTCGGAGGATCTAAGTATTCCCTCCAGATAACCCGTCTCCTTGGCAAGGGCCTCGGTTCTGCTCCACATTTCCTTTGCCAAGTTGCTAGCGAGCTTCTTGTACCGCTCTTCGGATTGCCGCAATCGCGCCCATAGATCTGAAATCTCGATCTGCCGCCCTATTAGTTCGGCCGCCTCTTCAAGGAAATACCTCTCTTCGGCCAATAATTTTCTTTCATGCCCGAAGGAGGTGACCAGATGACCGCGAACCACCCCCTCAACTCTAATCTCCTGAGAACAGCCAGAAACACTCGCATCATCCGTCTTGTTTCCGAAGACGGTGTCATCCACTTCCAGCCAGACTATGGTGTCCGCCGCATCCTCGAGACCGGCCAGTACATGCGGCGCGACAGATTCCATTTTTTCTTCAAAGGGAGCACTCCCCATCAACCCACGGCTGAACTGCAATAAGGCGGAAAGCTTTCTAATAAGACGAGGAGTCATTTTCCCGTCCTGATGTTCCACAGTTTCCGCCTTTTCATCTCTGGTCAGGTCTTTGACGATCTCCAGAAGGAGGCCGGTCTCGCCCACGTTGGGCAGGTGTCGAACGTGTACCGAGCACATGTGGCCCCTTCGCCTATGAACAGCACCAATTATCGGGTCAGCGGCGCCGCGGGAAAGCTCTTGGAAGGGGCAGAAAGGACATTCTTCAGATAATCCTGCCAGAGCTTCATAGCAGTTCTTACCCAAGACTGTCCCCATGAGATTGGTCAGCCTGGAATTCGAGAGAACTATTTTTGCATCAGAATTGATCAGACATGCGCCGTCAGGTATGGCCTCTAGAAATGACTCTATGGAAATTCCTATCATTTGCCCTCGGGGTCAATTATGGGAACCAATGAGTCTGCTATCAAAGGCGACCCTGCAAGTTCCCATCCATCAGGGACAATGTTGTATCGGTCCCGCAGTCCCGCAATTATCTCGACCAGATAAGGGGATGTTATTCGTGGAAAGTGGGACTGCACCGAAAGAGCGGCCCACTTGGCTATGTAGTCAGATCCGTATTTAACGCAACTTGGAGAGGAAGTCAACGGGTTCATAGGCCGATTGCTCTGCCATAGAATTAAACGTTAGTTCTGCTGGAAATACGTGATACTATTTCGTTTGCGGCATAGTCCCTGATCTTCCTTACGACCGGTCCGTCTTGTCCGGATTCAGCAGTCCTACCACGTGAATCTCGCGGATGCGGTCCAGACTTGACTATCAATGCCTTGGATGCTAGGATCGTGAGCTACTGCAATGATTGGAGGGCCGAATGAACGGGGTGGTTTTGGCCGGGGGGCTGGGCACCAGATTATATCCTTTGACGAAGATCACAAACAAGCATCTTCTTCCTGTTTACAACCGAGCAATGATAACCTATCCGATCGAATGCCTGGTTAGGGCCGGTATCAAGAACATTCTGGTGGTCACTGGAGGTAACAATCCAGGCGATTTCCTCAGGATTCTCGGAAACGGAAAACTGTACGGTGCGGACCGGATCAACTACGCCTATCAAGAAGGAGAAGGCGGAATTGCGGATGCACTTGCTCTGGCCGAGGCTCATGCTGCAGGAGGAAGGATTTGCGTTGTGCTGGGTGACAACATAATCGAGAGAAATATAGCTGCCGCAGCCGAAGATTACAGAAAACAAGAAAAAGGCGCAAGAATTCTGCTGAAAGAAGTTCAGGACCCTCGGAGATTCGGAGTGCCGGTCTTTGAGAACGGCGCACTGCAAGCAATAGAGGAAAAACCCAAGAATCCCAGGTCAAAATACGCTGTGACAGGAATATATATGTACGATAATCAGGTGTTCGACTTCATAAAGACCCTGTCTCCCTCCCAGCGTGGCGAACTTGAAATAACTGACGTCAATAATATCTATATTCAGCAGGGCACGATGAGTTGGTCCATATTAGAGGGATGGTGGACGGATGCCGGGACATTCGAATCTCTGTTGAATGCATCCAATTTGGTGGCTGAAGGAGGGGCCAACAACATTTGAAAGAAGAAATCAACCGAAAGAAGTTTCTCCAGCCAGATAGAAAGCCCATTCATGACGTGCTTGTCCAACCGCTCCGGGTGATTCCGGATGAACGTGGACGCCTCATGGAAATAATGCGGCGAGATGACTCGTTCTTCGACGGCTTTGGGCAAGTATACTTGAGCACGGTTTACCCGGGCGTGGTCAAAGCTTGGCATTACCACACTGTTCAAGTGGACAGGTTCACATGTGTTCGCGGAATGGTCAAAGCAGTGCTGTACGACGACAGAGAAAACTCCCCAACAAGAGGGTGTCTGAACGAAATCTGTCTCGGCGAATACAATCCTTGTCTGGTAGTGATTCCTGCCGGCGTTTATCATGGATGGAAATGCATCAGCGAATACGAGGCCTATGTAGTCAATGTTCCATCAGAGCCCTACAACCGCAGCGACCCCGACGAATACCGAGTTGATCCCCACGGAGGAACCATCCCATACGATTGGTCGAGAAAAGACGGCTAGACAGAAAATACTCCAGGACTTGGCACAGGGGATACGGCATAGTAAAATAAGCCCACCGTCTTAGTGCGCCCATGAGCAATTGGCTCAAACCCCAAGAAGATGAGTGGTAGAGGTTAAGATGAAACTCCTGGTTACAGGCGGCTGCGGATTTATTGGATCCAACTTCATAATTCACATGATGGAATCGTACCCTGACGTGAACGTCATCAACCTTGACCTGCTGACGTATGCAGGAAATCTGGAAAATCTCCAAGATGTGGCCCCTTACGGTTCTCGACATCGCTTCGTGAGGGGTGACATTTCGGACAAAGAAACTGTACGCTGTCTCCTGGCCGAGAAGCCCGATGTGGTGGTTAATTTTGCGGCGGAATCCCACGTGGATCGCTCCATAATGGATTGCTGCTCGTTCATTCACACGAATATTCGCGGGACTCAGGTGCTTCTCGATGCTTGCCGGGAATACAAGATCCCGCGGTTCGTTCAGATATCCACGGACGAGGTCTATGGTTCACTTCACGCTGAAGAGCCGCCTTTCACCGAGGACAACCAGATATGCCCCAATAGTCCATACGCCGCATCCAAGGCCTCTGCTGACCTGTTAGTTCGCTCATATCACAAGACCTACGGCATGGATGTGGTGATAACCCGTTGCTCGAACAATTACGGCCCGCTTCAATTTCCGGAGAAGCTAATCCCTCTGATGATCACCAATGCTCTTCAAGATTTCGAACTGCCCGTCTACGGCGACGGAAGAAACGTGCGCGACTGGATTCACGTCAGAGATCATTGCAGAGCGATCGATGCCGTAATGAGAAAAGGTCGTCCTGGCGACGTGTACAACATCGGGTCTGAGGCAGAATTCCACAATATAGATATCGTGAGATACATTCTCTGTCGATTAGACAAGCCCGAGTCACTTATCAGATACGTTGAAGACAGGCCCGGACATGATCGACGGTATGGCATGAACGCGGCAAAACTCAGAAGCGAGCTCGGTTGGACGCCTCTGATCAGCTTTGAAGACGGGATGAATCAAACCGTTTCCTGGTACATTGAGCACGAAATGTGGTGGCAACGGATAAGGACAGGGGAATATCTAAACTATTATGAAGATTGGTACGGCAAATCGCTCGGCGCTGCGAACTCGAAGCCAAAATGCTAGAACCTGTGCGGCATGAATGGGGAAAAGCCCCACTCAAGATTTCTTGTCACTCTATGATCGGTCAAAGACGAAAAACTAAGATAATACACATCGGGAACGTTCCCATAGGTGATGGCGCTCCGATTGCCGTGCAATCCATGACCAACACCGATACCCGAGACGTAAAAGCCACGGTGCGCCAGGTGCGCCGCCTGGAACAAATTGGCTGCGAAATAGTACGCCTGGGCGTGCCGGACATGGATGCAGCGCAAGCGCTGGGGATGATAAAGAAGCGAGTCAAGCTTCCTGTTGTGGCGGACATTCATTTCGATTATCGACTGGCCCTGGAAGCTCTGAATCAGGGCGTTGATGGCCTCAGGCTTAATCCCGGAAACATCGGAACCCGAAAGAAGGTTCAGGCAGTAACCAAGGCAGCGCTTGAGCGAAACGTGCCTATCCGAATAGGCGTTAATGCCGGATCTGTTGAAAAAGCGCTTATGGCCAAATATGGCGGCCCCACTCCATTAGCAATGGTGGAAAGCGCATTGAGCCACGTGGCAATACTGGAGAAGGAAAACTTCAATCTTATCAAGGTTTCTCTAAAAGCATCGGATGTTGCCAGAACCGTGGAGGCATACAGGTTGCTGGCGGATAAAGTAGACTACCCCTTGCACGTCGGTGTTACGGAGGCTGGCACTCTCTTGCCTGGCGCGATTAAATCCGCGATAGGAATAGGTCTGCTTCTTGCCGATGGAATCGGTGACACGATCCGCGTGTCTCTCACGGCTCGTCCGGAGTATGAAATCCAGGCCGCTTTTTCGATCCTGAGGTCCCTGGGGTTGAGAAATATAGGGGTTGAGGTGATTTCCTGCCCGACATGCTCCCGCACTGAGATCGACCTCATAGGACTCGCCAGAAAAGTGGAAAAGGCGCTGACCCGTGTAAGAAGCCCGCTCAAGGTTGCTGTCATGGGGTGCGTTGTGAACGGTCCGGGTGAGGCCAGGGAAGCGGACATAGGAGTAGCCGGCGGCAAGGGTCGAGGAATTATCTTCAAACACGGAAAAATCCTCGGTACTTACGACGAGAGAGACTTGCTTCAGGCCCTGCTCGAAGAAATACAGGAAATGATTGGCGAGCCGGTGATCCAATATAAGCCTTGACCCTGTGATAGCAATTGTAAGTTAGTCGGAGCTATTTCCAAACCTGTGACCAGACCATTTGCGGGAAATCTCAAGATCGCCATATTCGGCCCTTCTCCTCAATGCGATGGAGCCAATAAGATGCGGCCAAGCCCCACACGATATTGTAAATTACTACGAACAGCGGGGTCATGGTTCCCAGGTGCAGTCCCAGAAGAGCATTCTGCGCCTTCGCTGGAAACACCACGAACAGGGCAACCAGGGCGGGAACCAAACCGAAGATTATGCCGCGCAACAAGGGTGAATTACGAAAAAACGGCAGCAGAAACATAAACCCCCATAAACCGCCCCAAACCACTCGCGGATAAATCGTGGAAGCGGTCAGATCCGGGGCAATATTCACACCTGCGGCAGCCGCTATCTTGAAGTACCCTATAATCCAGACCGCAAGAGCGTTTGCCAGCCCGCCGAACGAACCCGCTGCATATGTCAGAGACAGTCTTCTAAGAATACTCATGTGATCCACCCGTTCCTTACTATTTTACACAATCGATGCACAGCAGTGGATTTTGATTCGTTTTGCCCAGAAAGAAGCCGTAGCAATTGTGCGTATCGTCGAATAACTCTTGGCTGCTGACGGGTAGCCATTCTCGCGCAAGCCGGAATGATAGGTTAGAAAATTTTAAAAAACTGGCTAAGCTCTTGTCGCTTTTATGTCGACTACCTGAGCGAACACCGGTAGTACATGGAGTTCGAGAAAAGGCGGCAGTCTCCTTGGTGTTTACGACCTTCTATTGTTTAATGTACTGTCGTACAGCGTTTACAACGAACTCGGAAAAAGGTACGTCTCCGCGCATCACGTCGATTGCTTCGATAACGCTCACAGGAAAGTGCACGGCTTTGTACCGCATAATTTCATGGGCAATATCGGCCACAATCACGCTTTCTGCTTCTGTTGCTTTTTCCCTGACCTTTGGGACGAACTCGACAGTTTCTTCCGTTTCTTCCACGAAATTACGTTCGAGAACATAGAATTCCTCCTCGCTGAGCGATAGGCTACCGAATCCCACGTAACTCTTACCTGTGGCTTCGTCCGTTTTGATCCAGTCGACCACACCGTGGCAAGTTATTCTCTTTGTGCCGTGATCAACCAAAAGTCTGAGCTTCACGTTTCCGCCGACCTCAATTCCTGCGTACTGTCCTGGTTCAACAAGACATGGCGCCTTGATGCCGAATCTGGTCGCCATCTCCGAGTTGATGATCGGCGGACTCATAGCGTGGCGGGAATAGACCGGACCGTCGATGCTTTTGTAATCCATAACTGAACTCCTTTCCTGGAAGGTAATATACCGATCCGCTATAAAGCGTACAGCCTCGCAACCGAGGCGGCATGCCTCCCTATGCTAATGCGCATTCAAAGAAGTAAGATTGGGGAGACCCTCTTTAGTAAAGAGTTTCCCCCCAAACCCCATAGGCGCTAACTTGATGAACTGGCTCGCGTTATTTCAACTACTTAGCAAGTGCAACACCGTCGCCCCGGCGAACTATCATGAAGAGTCGTTCACAACGGAACATGAAAATACCCTTGAAAAGAAAACCATGGCATCCTCAAAGATAAGAAATAAGAAATCCAAAAGGAGGTTGCCATGGCTCGCAAAGAG
>JACRDE010000302.1 GCA_016212935.1 Desulfomonile tiedjei
CCCGTCTTTCCAGCAGTCCCAGTCAACAACGCTCTTACGAGATTTTCCGAGATGGGCATCTTGGAGTTCCGATCTTCTCGGAAATACCTCGGGGGTGTTTCAGATCCGCAACAGATGGAGAAGCTGCAGAACAGGCTCGAACTTTTGTTGAAGCCGGCATTTAATGTCCGCGATTGAGCTTCCTGTAATTAGCTGCCCAGTTGGTAAAGACTTCTTCGCCATGGCCGATCACGCCATACCCGCTGTACAGGTCGAACCAATTGACGGCATCGTTAAAAGTGGCCCTGTACTCTGAAGAGTCTGTGCTCTGAATGGGGTTGAGCCATTTGCGAATTCCGAAACTCAATTCATAAGGATCTCCCTTGGGGCTCGGATAATACGTGTTTCGAATCAGTGGATAATCGACCCCATGGGGAGTTACCTTCATGCTTACGGGTTGCATTGCCCATGCCGTCACGCATGAACCGAACAAGACGAGACACATAACGCCTGCGAGAGTAGTTTTCTTCATGAGAAGCTCCAATTCCTAAAACATACAGAAGACATCTCTATTTTTATTTAATGATAGCATATATTAGCCTGATTTAGCAAGAATAAAGTCTAATAACCGGTTCTCCTGAACTGAGGTCGCTCTTGCATTTCACCAAACACCGGTAACCTAATGGATACTCACCTCGTCCCGCATAAGTGAATGGATACTCTTGCATTTCCTTTCCTATTGACAAGTGCCATGCTTCAGTATAGGATCTGTGCGTTCGGCTCCTGCAGACGGAGATTTGAATCGTCTTCGGTCCTGATCCTGCCGAACGTTATGAGTCGGGGCGTAGCGCAGTCTGGTAGCGTACCTGAATGGGGTTCAGGTGGTCGCTGGTTCAAATCCAGTCGCCCCGACCACGGATTTCATAGATAAACCGCCTAGTTGCTTTTGCGGAGCTTGGGCGGTTTTTCTTTTGAGAATGACCAGTGCGGGACTTTTGCGGGACTCGTCTCCGCAAACCCTGTTCGCAGCACAGATAAGATTCCCCAGTTCGGCCTGAGAATAGTGTGTGGTGATACGCCCGGATTTGTGCCCGAGCAAATCCTGCCTGTCCTCAAATGAAACCCCAGCGGCGCGAAGTCTTCGTCCAAAGGTGTGTTTCAAATCGTGAACGCGAACCTGAGGAACACCTGCCCTTTGACGCGCTTTCCGCCATGCGGGACCGTTCATCTTCCTAATGGGATGCCCCTTGTAGGTGAACACGTATTCGGGATGAATTCCGCGCATCTGTTCGATGACGGCTCTCGCCATTCGGTTGATGATCACGACACGAGGCTCACGGTTCTTAACGTTCTCTCGTGGAACTACGAATACGCTCGTATTCAGCTCGGGAATCCATTGCTCCCATTCCCACCGCAGATTGCAGACCTCAGCCTCTCTGCAACCGGTATTGGTTTTGAACAACGCCATTTTAGCAAGATGAGTTGGCAGTTCATTCAATAACCTGAATTGCTCTTCCCAGGATAACGGATATGGCGCACGTTTATCCGTTTCGGAAAGGAGCTTGATGCGGGGGCTCCGTTCGAGCCAGGTCATTCCTGTTTCATCAAACCATCGCCAGCGGCCAGATTCGTGATGTGGCGGACGGTTTGAATCGCGTAGTTGATGGTCCTGACCTTCACACCCTGTTCTTTCCGGCTTTGAATGAACGATTGAAGATTTCCCATGTGAATCGCCTCCAATGGTAAATCCCCAATGAATGGGTCCAACATTTTCAAGTGCATGGCATCATCCGCAATACTGGCCTTTGTAGCTTCCTTCAAATACCGAGTTGCTGCCTGACGAAAAGTTCGTTTAGGCCTGACTCCGTAGATTTGGGAATTTCGGACCTCCTGGATAACATGGGCTAAAAACCTTTCCGCTTCCGCAAGGTCACTTGTGCCAGTGCTTCGAAAAATTCTTGTTTTTCCGATTTTCTTTTTGACGTGCCAAAAATTGCCCCTTTTGATGAGTCCTGGTGGGACTTTCTGTCCCATAGTTGCTCTCCTTTCACTGCCTTACCAGGACGGCCGTTGCGATCCTTATATTGATCAACCCACGCGTCCAAGTCAATCCGGTCGAAGGCTATTCCTTGCTTACCAATTGGAATTTCGGTCAAATACGGTCTCACTTCGGCATTGAAGCGGTTGCGATCCATGCCACAATACCGAGCAGCGTCACGGAGTCTGATCAGTCTTGGCAATATGGGTCCACTCATTTCCGCTCGCCTCTCTAATGCCTCTCGCACCAGGGCCTTGCTTCATGGTTCCATCGACGGCTGAATCACCAGTTCAGGTCTGTTTCCTTGGGGGCCGTTCCTTTGACCTGTTCGTGAGCGAATCGCCGGTCATAGGAGCGAACTGGACGTAGGCAAGCTTGCCTTCACGCGCGCGCTCGTGAACGGTTTTGATGGCGACTTTGATCATTGTGGCTACTTCTTTAGCGTCCAGCAACATGATGTTCTCGTAGTTGAGGAGGTCGACGTGTGTTGCTTCGCGGTCGACCATCTTCCGCTTCCTCTGACATTGGTCATGTTTCTTTGTGCGAACTCTGTAAGCAGTCTCGGACTTGTTCTTAACTAAATCGGCATAAAAAGCAGATCATGGAGACAGCCGAAGCTGCAAAACTTTTGGTCTGTTCGCACGATCACGGTACTCACAGTCCGCCTTATTATAGCAGTTGCCAAAAGTTTTGACCGATTGCTCGTTTATTTTTCTCGCGTTCCGGTCGAGAATGTGATTTTTTCTTGGGCATGGCTCGTCTACCGAACATGCCCAACGCCGAGAAC
>JACRDE010000303.1 GCA_016212935.1 Desulfomonile tiedjei
GGGCTGCCGGAATCCGCTAAGATGGGCGCTGTTGCTGCGAGCTTTGGTGTTGAATGTCAAGGAACCCAGTGCCACCGTTTTACGGTGCAGGAATTCTGGCAGCGGTACAAATCCAATTACGGGGATCCCTCCTAAGACCGAGACCCGCCTCAGAAGGATCCCGATCCGAGGCAAAGGCGTGACCGAGACTAAGGATAGATGTGCTGGAACATTGTTTAGTCAAATTCGGGGAATCTTTGCGGGCCTGGGCATCTTGGGCCGTGATCTGGTCATTTCGCATGATGGGGTTTCATATAGGGTTTCGTGCGACGAAAAGAGCTTCGTGGTCTACAGGGTCAATAGCGACAGCGGTACAAAACATCACGTCCCCGGATGGCCCGTGTGTATGGTGAGTTCGGACGTGATTTTCGAGGAGTGTTCGTCACCTTACATAGGGCGCGATCATTGTGCTTGCGGGCTCGATTTGGAGAAATGGCTGGAGATAATCCGCAACCATAACGCTCGGGGGTTACCAAGCCCTTGAAGTCTCAGGTCGTCGGTCGTTCTCGGTATTTATCTTGCCGACTGTTGAGCAGTCTTTTCTGCTAGAGCGTTCTTGAATTGTTCGAGATCCTCCCTTGATTTCCTCGGGGAGCTCAAGATGTCCCAGGAAACACAAACGAGCCCTCCTCGTGATTTCAGCACTCGCTGCATTCTCCCGGTATCATCACCCAGGGTTGAGACAAGAGCCAGCGCCGAATATCCGTCCAAGTCAACGGAATTTACGTCGGCTCCCATTTCGACCAGGAATTGCACTGCTTCGGGGTGCCTATTGATGACCGCTGCCATCAACGGAGTGCGGCCCTGAGGATTGCGCGCATTCACTGCCCCAGGGGTTCGAAGCAGTTGCCTCAATTGTTTCATATTGCCTGCTGCAGCCGCGGCCACCAGCCCCTGATCGTCAAGGTAAACATTTTGAGTCTCTGTCACGGCCCCGCCCTGACTTGCCGCCAATCCTGGCATAATTGCCGTCGAAGCCAGCATCACTACGACCATCACAATATTGACATTCATTGAAGCACCTCGTGGATCAATTGCGTTAATAATTTTTTGCTCCAACACAATAAGATTAGCTATTGCTGAGCACGGCTGCAATAGGCCCACGATCTGAAGGGCATCCGTGCTGTCGCGAAGCCTTGCCAAGGCCTCAGTATCATTTGCGGATGGATTGTTGCTTTTGCTAAGCTGGGACCGGCTCAAGATCTCTCACTGTCCTTGCGCTACAATGGGGTAACGCTGACGGTCAGTGTTCCTGAACAGAGCCTCGTGCCAGTGATGCGAAAGCTCCAGCTTTCATTCCGGCGGAAGCAGCGGTGACGACTCGGCCTGAGATGATTCGCCTTAAGTCAAGGAGATTGCTGATAACAGTCCTCCATATAGAATTCCAGCGGAGTCAGGTGAATTGTCCATTACGGGAAACCTCTCCGATGGTATCGAACAGGAGAAACTGAAGTATGGCTATCAAGTTAGAAGCGCTGAATGAAGGATGCCATGCCCTGTATCATGTCGGTGCCGGAGTTGGAATTGTGGAGCTCGTCTCCCTTGCCCCACATGTTGCCATTGGACAGGTGACGCCACTGTACCCCCAGCGAAAAGCTTCCGGAGCCGTAGAAGTCCTTTTCGAATCCGAACCCTCCCAGCAGCGACCAATTCCATCTGGAGCCTGAATTGCGGTAAGTCTCAGATACATAGCTCAACCCCGCCCCGCTTTCTACGTACGGGGACACTCCCAACCAGTAAGAGGGAAAAGTGAACCTCCCCTTGGGTATCCACGCGAGCTCGTAACCGTCACGGAAGTCCAGCTTTTTGAGACGCTCTATCTGCCCTTCGTAATACAGGACGTAAGAGGCAAGCGTAGCGAGCTGGACCTCTCCAATCGCAGGCCCCCAATAGGTAAGCGCAGGAAACACCGAAACGCGCCTGCTCAATTCAAAGGTTGCGTAGTCAAGTTCCGTTGAGGTTCCGAAGGTCTTGCCATAGGCCAATTTGAGGGAGTAATCATTGGAATACGCGACCGCAGGGAATGGTAAGGAAAACGAATCCGTCATTCCAGTCCCGTTTACCGGAAAGACGTTGCCGGATGCCCCCTGGTTCAGGGAGGCCTGCAGTCCCCCCAGATATGGGGAATCTTGGGAGAAGACCGGACCACATGAGAACAACACCAATAAAGCGACAAGGCAGTTGAGCCGGCACATCAAACCCAATATATCCTCCGAACACTAAACCAAGAAAGCAAACAAAACTAATAATGGACCGCTCGCTAACACAGACAGTGAGCCCTGTCAACAAATAAAGTAGGTGGCACATATGCATTCACTTCCGGGCGGGGAAGACGTGCAGGACGGTCTCTGCCATTCGCTCTCAAGCAGGAATCCCGTCTTGTCAACATCTTTTGGTTCCTGGCTTTCGCCCGTCCCACCAATAAGATTGCTTCGAGCTACGCCCTCTCAGTGACAACCTTTTAATCTTCCTCATAACCTGACCGACATTACTTCTTAGAATCCTGACATAAGTCACCCATCAAGACAGGCACGAAGACATAAGTTCACTGAAAGGACGCGGGATAATTCCCTCCTTCAGGAAATGTCTTCAATTCAACTGATCGTGAGTGATATTGAAATCCGCCACAACCCTGTTTGATGACTCTCCGGAAAAGATTTCCCTGGAGAATCCAATTCATGGCGCATGAACAGGGGCGAGACACGTGGAACCGGACAATAGTCTGATTGGCTATCTGTACAAAAAGAGGTACAAGCCCACGGCCAATGCGAGACAGGCGAAAACTACTACTTTGACGGCCAAATCTGTTTCCATCTGGAGATGATACTAGAGAAGGGGAGCGATCCCCAAGCAAAAAATTACCAAAACATAGTAGCAAGACAAAACAGCATGTTATGGTAAAAAAGCAATGTGAAAGCCGATCAATACCAAGATTTAACTTTAGCTAAAAGAGCTATCAGCTGGTTTTTAATATTTTTTTATTGACACAATGGCGATTGCTTTGCTATGATCCTCGCAGCTTAATCCGGCGGAGGAGTCAGATACTCCGAAAACTAAGACCGGGGCATTTTCAATCGATTACCCAGGACACCGTGGCTTCCGCATGGTCTGGATCGCATCTACACGGTCTTCGGGAGAGGACAAACATGAGGTCACCTGAAAGAAGATACAAATCCCTCTGGCTTGGCTGCCTATTGATCGCGATGATTTGTTCCTACGCGCAGGCCGATTCCGGAGAACTGACCGGGATTGACGTCAACGCGGAAAAAAAGACTGTGGTCATCGCAACCCATGGAACGGTGGGCAAGCATCTCGCACGTGTCATCGGACATCCCAACCGGTTGATAATGGATTTTGAAGACACTCAAATCGGGAAGGCTCCGCGCAGGCTTAGCGTCGGCAAGCAGGATATCCATGAAATCCGTGTAGGAACTTACAAGTCCTCCGCCCGCGTGGTCATGGATTTTCAGGATCGACCGGTTCCTGCTTTCAAGGTCCGGAGAGACAAGGATAACGTAGCCGTGGTTTTCGGGAATTCTTTATCCGCGGAGTTGGATGAAGCAAAAGCCTCGTCAGCCGGGAACAATTCCAAGGTGTCTTCTGCGCTTGATGCCAATTTTGTGCAGGCTTCTGCCAAATCGATAGGGGCAGATGCGGGTCCTCCTTCTGCCGCAAAAGGGAAGACCATTCAGGTATCAGTCAGCAAAGAGCCGACTTCTGCGGGCCCTGGTGGAAAGAGTTCGAAGCTGGGCGTTTTGCAGCCTGCCTCAGCTCCTGCTCAGGCATCCATGACCAAGCTCGCCCAGCAGCAAGTAGAGTCCCCGATTTCGCCGCCTCCGATCGGCCCTCCGGCTGGTTCTGTTTTGCCTGCCGGCCAGTCTGACAGGTCCCCGGGTGGACCGCGCACTGTGCATGAGGTAAGGCCCCCTGTGACTCCCCCCACGCCCGATCCAAGGCTGGTAGTGCAGGAGATAACGGAACTCAAATTCGTGCAGGTGGGACACAATGCCCGGTTAATAATATCGGGAGGGGATCATCTGGACTATCGCATGAATAAGATTTCGCCGACCAAAGTCAGGATCGATCTCATAAACGCTGAAATCCCCAAAGTTCATCAGAAGCCCTTGAGAACCGATCTTTTCTCCACCTCGGTGGAAATGATAATCCCCGGGTCGCAGAATATCTTTATACAGCTCAAGGACTCAGTGCCATATCAGGTGGAGAAGAAGAAGGGCGTGCTCATGGTGGATTTCCCGCCTCCGCGGTTTGCCATGACACCGGACCAGAAAGCTGCAAAACAGACGGACACGTCGAGGCAGCAAGCAGTTTCACAGGCTAAAGAGTCGCGCAGGGAGGCGATGAGGATCATAAGAGAAGAACAAATCCTCAAAGACAACGAAGCGCGCAGGAGAACGCTGGATTCCTTGCAGAGGCAGCAAGACGAACTGCAAAAGCAGAGAACTGAAGTCCTGAAAAAGCAGCAAGTCACGCCTGACCCTGAGATCTTCAACAAGCCCATAACAATGGATTTTCAGGGAATTTCGTTGAAAAACGCTTTCCGACTGCTTGCAGAGCAGGCCGGCATCAACATAATCGTTGGCGACGAGGTCACTGGAACCACTACATTGAGATTGTTCCAGGTCCCATTGGGGCAGGTTGTTGATACGATCCTCAATACTCACAAACTCGATCGAGAAATGGTGGGTAATGTCATGAGGATCGGCAAGAGAGAGGAAATATCCAAACACCGGGCTGACCAGATTGCTGCTTTCACGAAGCAGCTTGCTGAGATCGACAACCGACTGGCATCCACCAAGCAAGATGTACAAAGAAAACGCGACGAAATGACTAAAGCTCTTAGTGAGCTAGAGCAAAAAGACACAGCAGAAATCCCGGTTGAAGAGGTTAACACCGAAGAGTTTGGCGAAGCCGGTTGCATCGAAATAGAAGGAGAGAGCGTGTGTTTCTACTACGCTCTGGTAAAGCTGGTGTATTCCAAGCCTACGGACATCATGAGGACACTGAATTGTGTGTTTAACTTGAAATGCGGTCCTGGCGGCCCTGCTCCGGGTTCGGTGGCTGATATGCAGAAGGAGCGGGAAGATAAAATGAAGCCCTTCCTCAAGCAAATCGAGGACCAAGGGCGATCGGTATACGGCAGAGAAGGGCGTGAACTCATGGAGCGTGCCAGCCGAATGATAAGCGAACAGCAGACCGCCGAGGCGCAGACCAGGATGGCGTCCGAGGTCGGCAGGCAGAGAGCTGCAGCGCCAACCGGCGGTGGCCCTACACTGGATCCCAAATTGTCTCAAGTAATAGCAAACAGCATGATGTGGGGTGACGACGGGAACCGCACGATTTTCCTGAAGGATACTGCTGAAAGGCTCGCTCAGATAAAGAAGATGATCTACAGCATGGACAAGCCCCAGCCTCAGGTGTTGATCGAAAGCCGAGTGGTCGTGGCTAACAAGCAGTGGGGCCGATCACTGGGTGTGCAATGGGGCGGTCGAAATTTCCAGAATGGTCCCTTGAAGAATAACAGGCAAGAGTATTGGGGCTTCTCAGGCGGCAACGACTCCGGTGGTGGGGCCACGGCGGGCACCATAACTGGGGGAACGCAGCCGGCTTTTGTCGGGACTACATTTGGAACCCCCCCAGCATCGCAGATGGCTGTAAACGTTCCTGTATCGGCCAGCGCAGGGTTGTTGGATCTGCAATTCGGGTTCCTCGCCGGCAACTACCTGACTGAGCTTGAATCCAGGATTCAGATCGGTGAAAACACCTCCCAAGCCAAAACCATATCCAGACCTAAAGTTCAGGTACTGGATGGAAAAGAGGCCAAGATAACAATAGGACGGAACATAGCTTATCCGGGTCTCTTTGAAGTCACTTGGGTAAAGGCGGCTCTGGAACTGTCGGTGAAGCCGACAATTTACGCTGACGGCAGAATCCAGATGGACATAAAGATTACCGATGACGCACCATCAGCCACGTTGAACGGATTAACCTCGATCGACACGAGAGCTGCCAACACGGTAATGATCGTAAAAGACGGAGACACGGCGGTGATTGGCGGTATAAACCGGACAATCAACAGTACGTCCAGACAAGGATGGCCGGGTCTCATGAACGTGCCACTGATCAACTACCTATTCTCAAACAAGGACACCACGAAATCGGGTGACGACTTGCTCGTGTTCATAACCCCGACCATTGTCAAAAGACCCCCGCTAGCGTCATAACCCCCAATCCGCTAAACACTAACCTTTCCCTCTCCGACTCCTCGGAGAGGGAATTTCTTTTACTACTTGGATCCTTCCTTTTTCGTCTGTCCCGTGTACAGCGGACAAATAAGACTATCCAGCGATTCCACCACGGATTGGGTCTGTTCCCAGGCGTGGCTAAGCTCGTCCGCTTGAAGGAACATTTCTTCAGCAAGAGCCTTGCAGGAGTCAACAGCGGCAATTAATCGCAGTGATGTCTCCTTTTCAGTGAGGGTACCTGCGGATCCCAAGAGCAGAGCAGCCTGTCTTGAGGTGTTTTCCCAAGCTTCCTTGGCCTTGTTTCTTCGCGTTTGGTCCAGAGCTGCGCATGCTTGATATCTGCTCAACGTGACCGCCCGAACTACTGCCAGCTGTAACTCGCGGAATGCTCGCAGAACTTCATGACCCTGATTCGCAGCGCTGCCCTGGAAGGAAGCCTCAAGACTCGTACTGATCCAGTCTATCAGCTGATCCGAACGAAATTCGAAGGCCCGTCGCACCCTCCGGAACTCGTTTATCGCCTTGAGATTCCTGCCAACATTGTCTTTGAATTTGTGGTAGCTGGTGAGGACCTTGGCGAAAACCCCCTTCTGAAAATCATTCCGAATGCGTTTCTCCATCCCGGTTACGTATGCGCCGGATCGGTCGTTTGCTTCTCTGATCTGCTGCAGTAGCAGAACGTCCCCGGTATCGAGGTAACGCAGAAGAAAATACGGAATCGAGTTGACGCCAACCTGAAAGAACTGGACGAGCTGATCCAAGGGATACGGCTTGCCCTCCAGATCTTCGAGTCTTGCGTTTGAATGGGGCGGGTTCGATGAGCTTGCTGGTGAACTTAGAGGAAAGAGAATGCTGATCACCGCCAGCACAAGAAGAAAGAATCGCTTCATGACACCCTCCGTTCGGATGGCCGTCTCCCAGGATGCATTGCTCGACAAGCTACGCCTGTCTGCTGGGCTGTCCTCCCCTGGAAAGCCCAATGCAGTCCCTGTTCTTTAGAGTACCTCTGAAATTAGGGACAAACTGCACCGTCGGGATTTACCGACAAGGCACCGCTCAGCACCGACCGTAAATCATAGGTCGCGGCTCAGGCAGGCGATTCATAGAGCAGTTCGGCCTTGAATTTTTCCAGAACGGCAGAGAAATTGTTGTCGTCGTCTCCTATATCTTTGGGTAATTTCGGCACTACGGCGGATCCCGAAATCCCCTGCACGGCTAATTTCTTCTTTTCCTTCTGGATAATCTTCTTCTTGTCGGAAATCCGATCCTTGACACCGGATTTGAAAGCGGTCCGAAGGTCTCTAAGAATCGATGAATTGTCTGGAGCGATAGCCTCCATGACGTCCAGGTACTTCAGGATTTCCTCGCTTGCAGGCAGTCCTTCAACTAATACCTTCCAGAGAAACGCTTCGATCAAGTTACGGTCGTCAGGAATTTCTTGACGTAGAGAGGAGAGCACGTCTTGCGCTGCTGAAGGATTCTCCAGCAGCTTAAGTTTGTAGCCTTTGGCTTTCTTCAGCATTGCCTCCCGGCGAATGCTCTCCCGCTCTTCGGGAGACATGGCCAGTCCCTTTGTTTTTTCCATCATGATGTCTATGGTGCTGCGGATTTCAGACAATTTATTCACCTTCCGCATTCTCCGCCCGAAAGGACGGTTCATTCCCGTATCTGTCCTTCACCCAGAACTATGAATTTTGTGGTGGTCAGGTCTTCAACACCCATGGGGCCGTAGGAATGGATTTTCGTGGTGCTGATTCCGATCTCCGCACCCAACCCGTACACGTAGCCGTCGCTCATTCTAGTCGCTGTGTTGACCATGACCGATGAGGAGTTCACTTCTTTGAGAAATTTTTGGGCCGCAGCATAATTCTGAGTGACTATGGATTCGGTATGCAGGGAGCCGTACTTGGCTATGTGTCGGATTGCTTCGTCAATACCATCAACAATTCTCACGGCCAAAATGAGATCAAGGTATTCGGCGTACCAATCTTCTTCTGTCGCAGGGTTCATGGACGCCACCAGAGCTCGCGATTTGTCGCACCCTCGAAGCTCGACCCCTGCAGCTGCAAACTCTCGGGCCGCAACAGGAAGAAATTTCTCAGCCACGTCCCCATGCACCAGAAGTGTCTCAAGGGCATTGCATACACCAGGCCGCTGCACTTTTGAATTCAGAGCGAGCTTGACCGCCATCTCGATATCTGCGTCCTTGTCCACGTACAGATGACAAACCCCTTTGTAGTGCTTGATCACAGGGACTTGAGAGTTTGATGCCACGAACCGTATGAGCTCTTCTCCACCCCGAGGGATAATCAAATCTATGAGTTCCTCAAGTTTGAGCATGTAGAGTATTGCCTCACGGTCTGTGGTGGGCAGAAGGTTGACGACGTTTTCATTGACTCCGTGCTCTTTGAGACATTCCTTGAAAAGGGCGACAATTGCTAGATTTGAATTGTGGGCTTCCGAGCCACCTCTAAGTATCACAGCGTTGCCTGCTTTCAAGCACAGGGCACCGGCATCGGCTGTGACGTTGGGTCTTGATTCGTAAATTATTCCGATGACACCCAAGGGGATTCGCATCCGGCCCACCCGCATCCCATTGGGCCGCGTCCACATTCTTACAATTTCTCCGACCGGGTCAGGAAAAGCGGCAATCTCTTCCAGTCCTGCCGCCGTTTGTTCGATGACTTTATCTGATAGGGTAAGCCTGTCGATCATGGCCGATGAAAGACCTTTTTGCTTCCCTACTTCGATATCTTTCGCGTTTTCCTGTTGAAGAAGGGTGCGCTTGTCTCTCAATTTGCGCGCCATTCCGCGGAGGATGCTCTCTTTTAGGGCCATGGGTAGAATGGCTGCTTCTCTGGCTGCTTCGTGGGTCAGAGTGACAGTTCGAAGGACTTCTTCCTGTAATGACATCGGTGTCTCCAGATGTGGACGGGATGAACCGGCAAATTATTAGAGAAATTCCGCTGGCGAATCAAATACGCGGTGTAACTGCAGTAATCCGGTCTCCTAATAAATCCGTTCCCTTGAGGACTACTTGGGAACGGATGCATGCGATGAATCTACCATTCAGGATAATCGGCGTCAATGCCTCGGGCCCCTGCCAGCGATTCTGTCCTGTATTGCTTTTGATAGAAATCAGATTTAAAAGTATCTTACCATTACGCGTTACATAGAGGAATTCTAAGGTCAGGAAAGCTCGTCATTCCCGCGAACGCGTGCATGACACCTGAGCCGGAGCGCAATTCTTACCCCGCTTATGTTAGTCGCTCGAAGGCGCAGTGATGTGAACTGAGAAAATGCGGCAATATTCTTGTGACCGAACTTTGCATTTCGGAGAGACAAATGATTCCTATCGTGTCCATTGTAGGCAAGTCTGATTCAGGCAAGACAACCTTATTGGAAAAGATCGTCAAAGAGCTCAGGAAGCGCGGTCGTCGCGTTGCAACCATAAAACACGATGCGCACAGTTTCGAAATAGATCACGAAGGAAAGGATTCCTGGCGACACAAGAAGGCCGGGGCAAATATAACCATAATTTCATCACCCTCAAAAATGGCAATGGTGCTTGACACGGATCACGACCACACCCTGAGCGAGCTCAGGGATGAGTTCATCAGGAAAGTCGATCTGATTATTACCGAAGGATACAAGAGGGAAGGCCATCCCAAAATAGAGGTCTTCAGGAGGGAACTCAAAAGGGAATTACTTTGCGAAGAAGACGACAATCTGGTCGCCATAGCCGGTGACCCTGCCAATCCTCCGGATGGAGTCCCTGTTTTTGATTTGAACCGACCCGAGCCTCTGTGCGATTTCATCGAGGCTCGGTTTATCAAATCCGCTAAACAGGGCCTTGGAGAATAGATCTCGCCAGTGTCTCTGATGGCAGAGCAAAACAAGGAGGTTCCGGCCCGCGGTCAGTTCGAGTCGTTAAGATTGCTTACAGTTCGCGACAGAGCCTCGCCCGTTATGCGGCCCAGATGCTCTGCGTGATCCATTTTTTCCGTGCTCATTTCCGTGTCCAGGCTGACCACCCAGAATCCGGCCACCATTCGTTTTCTGGCTTTTCTCCCATAGAATATCGGTACAGCCACGGCCCAAACATTGGGCAAGTATTCGTGCTTGTCTCTGGCCACACCTGCGGCCCTTACTCTCTCCAGGTCCGCGAGGTATGCTTCCGGATCGGTTACTGACCACTTAGTAAAACTAGGTATTGGATTAGATCGAACTAGCTTTGCTACTGCAGGAGGATCGTGATGGGCCAAGAAGATTTTACCGGCGGCACCGGCAAATATTGAAATTCGTGTCCCGGGTTTGGCGCGGATCTTGAATCCCTTGGAGGACTCCACCTGATCGAGTATGAGTAGCTGGGGGCCTGTCCAGATCCCGAGGAAAATGTCCTCGTCGAGTTCTTGGCCAAGCTTTTCCAGGTATGGACGGGCCAATTCCACCAGAGGGATCCTCACGTTCGCGTTTCCTGCAAGATCTCTCACCGCATGTCCGCAGGTGTATTTTCTTGAGATCGGATCCCGCAAAACCCAGCCAGATTCCTCCAGAGCGGCCAAAATGCCGTGGGTGGTCGACTTGGCGAGAGAAAGCTTCGATGCGATTTCGCTTATCCCCGGATTGGTTGGAGCCGTAATGATCATCTTCAGCACCCTCATCGCTTTGGAGACTATAGGGGCCGAGTACGCCATGTGCGAAGAAGACTGTTTTCCGACCATATGAATTCACCTGTTCCCGTGTCGCTTGATACGCGTTGGGCGACTCTTTCTTTATGAATGTTCAATCAGCTTTTCTGCCGTAAACTAAACGGATAGACAATGATTCTCACAATCCCACCTGCAGAGCCAGTTTCCTGGCACAATCAACGGCCCCGCAACGTTCTTGCTGCAACGTGACGAGATTGGTCCCGGAATATGTTCTGCTGTTCTTTTGGGTTCACTGTAGTGAACTCAAGCTTAGTTGTATCTTCTAGCCGAACAATTGTCAAATGGTTTTGTGCTGCAACTCCTTTAATACTTGACACCTTTACTTGTGGCGGCTATCCTCAGAAACAAGTTCCTGATACAGAATATCCATGTCGGGATGTTACATGCTTCAACTCAAGATTCAGGATATCCGACGGGCAACCCTTCCGGTTCGATCCGGAAACGAAGGATGGATAGGTGTCTCGCCCAATGGTGACGCGTATCACGTGGTGGTGCCGGTCGACGTTCAAATAGCCCGGGGAGTAATGGCCTGTAATAAACCCAGCGATGGAACCCCCTTTGGCGGGTATTCTGGATGGTTGTATTTCAGATGCCCTCCTTATGAGGACGAAAGCGTTGACGAGGAGCGGACCCGTGAAGATCAGGTCCTACAAACTGCTGCCAGCTTGGTGCGCTTCCTCAAATCCTATGAGATACAATCCGAACTGGTTATGGAAGCTGCCCCAGGGGATTCGGAACTCGATTCTGGCGATATGCCACCCACGGAAACCGCATGGGCCGACAGGTCGTCGAGAATTTCCCAGAGAGAGTCCGGAAAACTCTGGTGTCAGGCATGCGGCAAGACGTGGACGAATCTGGCGCAATTTCTGCGAGATCCAGGGTTGAAGCTTTCCAGGTACAAGGCCTGTGTTGAGGATTTCAACAAGGGTGCGTACGAGTTTTCCCATTCCTGCGGTTCCTCGGTCGGCGTGCCTGCCGCCAGGTTTATCAAGTCGCGCTCTTGCGGGAAGTCGCTTGTGGGATCTCACGCTTGTCCTGGCCTGTGTTATTACGACAGCTCCCTCTTGAGCTGTTCCGCTGTATGCGAAGGCTCACCATACCGGAGAATAGCCGATAGACTCGCGGTCCGGAATGGAAAGAAGACTTGATCCATCGGAAGGTTTGACCAGCACCGGCCGCCAGTGCTTGAAACGCTCTATTTTTTATGTCTCAGGAGGAAAAAAATATGCTCCTGCCCAAATTTGAGTATCACGAACCAACGACACTCGAAGAGGCACTACACCTGCTATCCGAACTGGGCGGCAACGCCAAGGTGTTGGCGGGCGGAACAGATCTGCTGGTGCGCATGAAGCTTAATATCGACAAGCCTACGCACGTCATTTCCATCGCCCGTATCCCCGGATTGGACGCAATCGTCCCCAGGGACAAACACGGGGTGACCGTGGGAGCCGGAGTGAGCGCAGCTGCCCTTTCGCGACATGAGCTCATGATGGACAGATTTACACCACTTGCCCTGGCTGCAGGCCGACTTGGAGCCCCCATGATCCGCAACCGCGCAACCATCGGCGGAAACCTTGTCAACGGCCGTCCGGCAGCGGATCTTTCTCCCGCATGCATGGTACTCAATGCCAAGGTGAAGCTCAAATCAGCCACAGCCGAAAAGGAAGTCTCAGTCAACGAATTCTTCCGCGGTCCGGGAGACACTGCCATCGAACCCAATGAACTGATGGTTTCCATTAATGTGGAGACGCCCGCGCCATGGAGTGGCGGATCATACATTAAGCTTGGGGCGCGCAAGACGCTTGAGATCTCGATGGTGAACGTGGCGGCGCTTCTTACCCTGAAGTCGGCAGACGGACCCATAGCGGATGCGCGAATTGCCTTTGGTGCAGTGGCGCCCACGCCTGTCAGAGCGTACGGAGCGGAAGAGTTCCTCGTCGGCAAGGAGCCTTCTGATGAGGTGTTTCAGCAGGCTGGCGAAATCGGAGTAGGGTTGTGCAGTCCCATAACTGACCACAGAGGCACTATGGAATACAGATGCATGATGATCGAGGTGCTCACAAAGAGGGCTCTCAAACAGGCGCTGGAGAGGGCCAAATCATGGAAGCCTTGACCAAAGCCGCTGAAATTCTGGGGAGATATATACCATGAAGAGCATTATCCAATTGGTTGTGAACGGTGAATCTGTGGAAATCGCGGTAGAGCCGAACCGAACACTCTTGCAGTTGTTGAGGGAAGACCTGGGACTCACCGGAACGAAACACGGTTGCGGCCTGGGTGACTGCGGCGCTTGCACAGTGATCCTCGACGGAAGCCCGGTGAACGCGTGCCTTGTGCTTGCGGTTCAGGCGCGTGGCCGGCAGGTCCTCACAATAGAAGGGCTGGCGGAAAACGGAAACCTCCATCCCATCCAGAAGGCGTTCGTAGACAAGGGCGCGATACAATGCGGATTCTGCACACCTGGAATGATACTCTCGGCAAAAGCCCTGCTGGACACAAATCCGAAGCCGAGTGAAACCGAAATTCGCACGGCGATCTCTGGAAATCTCTGCAGATGCACCGGGTACCAGAAAATCGTCGAAGCGGTCCAGGAAGCAGCCGAAGTGATCCAGTCAACGGAGGTATCCTGAAATGAACGAATATCAGGTTCTGAATTCTAGAGCTCCCAGGTTGGACGGTCCGGCAAAGGCCACCGGTCGCGCAAAATACGCGGACGACATGAGCATGCCCGGCATGCTTTACGCAGCAATACTCCAGAGCCCGGTGGCTCATGCGAAGATCCTGCACATCGATACCTCGAAGGCCCGCAAGCTTCCGGGAGTAAAGGCCGTCATAACAGCAAAAGAGGTCGGTCTGGTCAAATACGGCGTTTCTCCTGCCCGCTACGACGAAACCCTGTTCGCACACGACAAAGTCCGCTATGTGGGCGATGAAATTGCGGCAGTGGCTGCTGTGGATCAAGAAACTGCCCAAGCGGCTCTCAGCCTGATAAAAGTCGACTTTGAAGAGCTTCCAGCAGTTTTTGACATGTTCGAGGCCATGAAGGACGGAGCGCCGCAGATCCATGCGGAATTTCCGGGAAACCTGAACGCTGAAGTACATCAGGAATTTGGCGATACCGAAGCCATGATGGCGGAATGCGATCTGATAGTGGATCACACGTTCTTGAATAAGCGCCAGGATGCAGCGTTCATTGAGCCGCACTCGTGCCTCGCAGTCTTCGATCTGGATGGACGTTTGACCCTCCACACATCCACTCAGGTGCCCCATTACGTGATGAGAACCACAGCCATGGTGCTCCAGATCCCAGTGGGGAATGTCCGTGTAGTGAAACCGTACGTGGGAGGCGGATTCGGTCCCAAGTGTGAAGCTACACCTCTGGAGTTGAGCTGCGCATTCATGGCCCGTCAAACCGGCAAGCCGGTGAAAATGACCTACACGCGGGAACAGGTATTCCTTCACAGCAGGGCAAGGCACCAGTTCTATGCTGAAATGAGCCTGGGCGTGAAAAAGGATGGAACCATGATGGCCTTAAGGAACAAGGCCGTTTTGGACGGCGGTGCTTACACCAGCTTCGGTATTGCTACTGTCTACTACTCGGGCTCGCTGCTTGGAGGGCCGTACAAGCTGAAAGCCATGAAATATGACGGGTCCAGGGTATATACCAACAAACCGGCATGCGGCGCACAGCGGGGCCACGGCGGCGTAGCCCACAGAGCCGCGTTTGAGCAGCTTCTTGATATGACAGCGGAAAAGCTCGGAATAGATCCCGTGGAAATGCGCCTGAAAAATATAATGACAACAGGCGACATGACAATAAACGAGCTGGATATGTCAAGCCTCGGCATGAAGGAATGCGTGGAATCGGTTCGCGACGGCTCGGACTGGAAAAACAAGAAAGGCAAGCTCCCCAAAGGCAAAGGGATTGGAATGGCCTGCGGGTTCTTCGTTTCCGGCGCGGGTTATCCGATTTACCGTTCGGACACCTATCATTCCACAGTGGTCATAAAGGTGAGCGAAGACGGCGGCATAGTCAATGTGCTCACCGGCTCTGCTGAAATAGGTCAGGGATCGGATACGGCCATGGGGATGATCGCAGCGGAAACCCTGGGTGTTCCACTTGAGAATGTGCGGGTACATTCCGGCGACACGGACCTCAGCGTGGACCTGGGAGCTTATTCCAGCCGTCAGACGCTCATGACCGGTCACGCTACCAAAGATGCAGCGGAAGAGGTCAGGAAACGCATTGCAGATTACCTCGCGGAAGCCATGGGATGTGACGCCTCCACCATATCCTTCCGCAACGGGTGTGTCCTTTTCAACGGCCTTCCTGGCGATTTTGAGAAAATTCGGACAACTTATATCAAAGAGCACCGCGGCTGGACGGATCCTCCTACCGGCGATTACCTGACATTCAGAGAAGCCGCTCGTCTGGCGTACCTCAAGGGCGGCACGCTCGTTGGGACCGGGAAATACAAACCGCACCGGCTTGGCGGTTCTTACAAGGGCGCTGCTGTAGGCACGTCCCCGGCTTACGGCTGTTCGGCTCAGATAGTTGAAGTAACCGTAGATCTGGAAACCGGCGAGGTTACTGTCGACAACATGACGGACGCCCATGACTGCGGTCTTGCCGTCAACAGAACACTTGTGGAAGGCCAGATGCACGGCTCTCTGTCTATGGGACTCGGCGAGACTTTGTTCGAGGAGGTAAAGTTCGATTCCAGAGGCCGCATCGTGAATGCATCACTGGGAGAGTACAGAATACCGACCGCCCTCGACATGCCGAATGTGAAAGGCATAATTGTGGAATCCAACGAACCGAATGGTCCATACGGAGCGAAAGAGGTGGGCGAGGGCGCCATCATGCCGACCATTCCTGCGATCCTGAATGCCATTTATGACGCGACAGGAGTTCGTGTCAATGAACTGCCCGTGACATCCGAGCGACTGTTTATGGCAACAAAGACGAAGAAATAGGTATAGCAGGCAGCCGGAGACCCGTCTTGCGGGTTTCCGGCTGCCCCGACCCCGGCCCTAATGCGAGTTCGCAATCGAGGAAGCAAAATCGGAGAAACCCTTCCGCTTTCAAATATGTAAAATCGGGGAGGAACTTCTTGTAAGAAGTTCCTCCCCGAACCCCACC
>JACRDE010000296.1 GCA_016212935.1 Desulfomonile tiedjei
CAGGTGCAGGCGGAACTCAAGCCCGGAAGAGACCTGGATTGGGCAGACCTGGAGGCCAAGGCACAGCCTGCGGATTGTGTTTCAGTGGCGGCAACCGATCCATTGTACATTCTTTACACTTCTGGAACCACTGGCAAACCCAAGGGTGTAGTACGTGATAACGGTGGACATGCGGTAGCTCTCAAATGGAGCATGAAGCACATCTATGGCATTGGCCCCGGCGAGGTCTACTGGGCGGCATCCGACGTCGGATGGGTCGTGGGGCATTCGTACATTGTTTACGCTCCCCTGTTCATGGGAGCGACGACGGTTCTGTACGAGGGCAAGCCCGTGGGTACTCCGGATCCGGGAGCCTTCTGGAGAGTGATTTCCCAGCACGGAGTGAAAGCTCTATTTACGGCACCGACAGCGATCAGAGCGATAAAAAGAGAAGATCCCAATGGGGAGTTTCTCAAAAAATACGATATATCCAAGTTCGAGACCCTGTTCCTTGCCGGCGAAAGGCTTGATCCGGACACATATCACTGGGCCTCGGACCTACTGAAGAAACCGGTCATCGACCACTGGTGGCAGACCGAAACCGGCTGGGCCATTGCAGGGAATTTCAGGGGTCTTGAGCTGTTTCCCACCAAGCCGGGCTCCGCGACCATGTCCATGCCGGGGTACAACATCAAAATCCTGGACGGAGCAACAGCCGAAGAATTGGGGCCCAACCATAACGGCGTGATAGTAGTGAAGCTGCCGCTCCCTCCGGCAAATCTTCCCACGCTGTGGAAAGACGACAAGCGCTTCGTTGAATCATACATGAATCCCTTCCCTGGCCATTATCTTACCGGCGACGGGGGTTACATCGACGAGGATGGTTACGTTTTCGTCATGGGGCGCATTGACGACGTGATCAACGTCGCCGGCCATCGATTGTCAACCGGAGGCATGGAAGAAGTTCTAGCCACGCACCCCTCTGTTGCGGAATGCGCGGTAGTTGGGGCAGCGGACGGTCTGAAGGGACAAGTTCCGGTTGGGTTCGTGGTGCTGAAGGCGGGAGTGACTCGGCTACATAACGAAATCGTGGCAGAATTGGTTCAAATGGTCCGCAAGGAAATCGGTCCCGTTGCAGCCTTCAAGCAGGCCGTTGTTGTGGGGCGGCTGCCTAAGACCAGATCAGGTAAGGTCCTGAGAGGTACCATGCGGAAAATAGCTGACGGAGAGGAATACAAAGTTCCGTCCACCATAGATGATCCCGCCACATTGGACGAGATCGGCAGCGCTCTTACCACGATAGGATACGCGAAAAAACCGTAAGTGAGGGCCTTCAGAAACCTGGCAGGGATTCAAGAAACCGCGTGTGTCCCTGCCAGATCTTTCAATAAGTTGGCGCGGTTAAAAGCTGCTCATCAAGTCATGCAGAGAAGTTTTTCCTCTGGATTAGCCGGAACCCTTTCTGAAGCCACTGCCGGTCAAGCCTTTGTATCTGTTTGAGATGTCAGGCGCGAACAAGTTTTACACATGGTGTTTCAGCTGTTACCAGGAGGAGAGAGTCTATCATGCGCATACTTCTTGCCATTTCACAATTGCATGCATAATACAGTCAGAGTGCCTTCAGAGCGAAGTCAGGTCGCTCCGTTTGTAGGGAAGAATGTCTAAGGACTCGTCGGCGGAGTAGCACGCTTTGTGGCGAATCGCTGTGACCGAAGGTCTGGACGCTAAAAGTACTGGAACATTAAGTTAGAATCTTTTAATTTTATGCACGGTCGGGAGCCGTTTGGAAGCGTTGAGGCTTTCCCTGGGTATGATGAATGCCCGGCAGACACCGGCGTACCCTGCCAGCGTAGCAAATTACTCACCTGGGACCGGCCGCTCTTAGCAGTAATTCTTCTGTACCGGCAAAGGAGATTGCGGGATGAATCATGCGCCCAAATGGTACGATGCCCATTTGAAGAAATTTCAACAGACTGCCCACGTGAAAGGGCTGGAAGAGTACAAGAAGACTTATCGGGAATCCCTTGAAAACTCTGAAGGCTTTTGGAAGGAGCGGGCAGAGGAATACCTCACATGGTTCGATAAATGGGATTTCGTGATCCGCGAGGATATGGAGGAGGGGAGAATCCAGTGGTTTGGAGGCGGTAAGCTCAACGCCTCTTACAACTGTATCGATCGTCACCTAATTGAGCGCGCAGGCCAAACCGCATTTCACTGGGAAGGAGATGATCCGAGAGAATCTCTTTCCATAACTTATTCCGAGCTCTACGAATCCGTGAACAAGTTTGCTGCTGTTCTCCAATCCAGAGGAGTTCGTAAAGGCGACCGTGTAGTCATATACCTGCCGATAATCCCGGAGCTTCCTGTGGCAATGTTGGCCTGCGGACGGATCGGAGCGATCCACTGCGTGGTTTTCAGCGGTTTTGGAAGAGAGTCCCTCGCAGCAAGGATTCAGGCCTGCCAGGCAAAAGTGGTTGTGATCGCGGACGGTGCAAAAAGAAATGGTAAGATCATTCCCATCAAGGAATCGGTGAACAGCTCTCTCAAGAATTGGCCCCTCGTTGAATCCGTCATCGTGGTTAATCGCTGCGACCTGAACCCTCAGCTTGATTCACCCAGGGAGGTATGGTGGCATGAAGCGGCGGCGGACCCTTCACTGCGCAGGGAAATCCTTCCGGAATCCATGGATGCGGAAGACCCTCTGTTTATATTCTATACCAGCTTGGGAATAGGCAAACCCCGAGGACTGGTTCACACTCATGGAGGTTATCTTCTGTGGACAGCCATGACCACGCGACTGATCCTTGATTTGCGCCCGGGCGACATTTACTGGTGTACGGAGGATCTGGGCTTGATTGCAGGTCACAGTCTCGGCCTGTACGGGGCCCTGTTAAATGGAGTGACTTCTGTAATTTTCGAGGGTTCTCCAAGATATCCTGCGGCCGATAGATACTGGGAAATTATAGCAAAACTGCGAGTCACGAAATTGTGCACAGGTCCAAGTACGGTGAGGACATTGGCGGCTTACGGAACTGAAAACCTGCGGAAACACGACTTGTCTTCCCTCGAGATACTGGCGAGCTCAGGTCAGCGCATGAGTCAGGAAGCATGGGAATGGCTATATTATAATGTTGGAGGAGGTCGCTGTCCCATTATGGATGCGTGGTGGCAAACCGAAGCCGGCGGTCCGATGGTGACCTCGTTGCCGGGGGTTGCACCTCTGAAACCCGGTTCAGTATCGTTTCCTTTCTTCGGGGTTGATCCTGTCATTCTGGATCTTGACACTGGTGAGGAGACCAGATTCCCGAATCAGGAAGGGGCGTTCTTTATCCGCAGGCCATGGCCGGGAATGGCGCGAACCGTTTTCGGCGATCAAGAAGAATATCGGGACTCGTATTACGCACCGTTCCCGGGACTGTTCATAACCCGCGACGGAGCCAAGAGAGACGAAGACGGGTACTATTGGATGACCGGGCGCATCGATGACGTCATCAATGTTTCCGGAAGGCGGGTGGGCGCGTGGGAAATAGAAGCCGCCCTTGGCTCCCATCCTGCCGTGAACGAGGCCACAGCTGTGGGGTTCCCGCATCCAATCAAGGGCCAGGGAATTTATCTTTTTATTACCCTGCACCGGGGCTACGACCGATCAGACGAACTGAAAGACGAATTGACAAAGTCTCTGCGCGATCATATCGGTGTAATGGCGCTGCCGGACGCTCTTCAGTGGGCTGATGCACTGCCCAAGACCCGAAGCGGAAAGATATTGAGGAGGCTCCTCCAGAAGATCGCAGCGGGGCAGGTGGAGGATCTCGGAGACACCACAACCGTAGCCGACCCAAGAGTGTTGGAACCGCTGATCAGGAACAGGATAGGGTTCCCCTAGAAGGGGGGAGCGCTTGGGCGACTGTTTGATGCCATCTTGTCGACCAACAACGTGTGAGGTTTGAGTTGAGTTCGAGGTTACGATTGCTGCCTCTTCGAATCAAATCCCGAACTTGACAACTCACGCGTACTGCAGTTCATGCCGATATCCGTCTGAATGTGGAACTCAGACTGGTCGAGATCCGCACTTCTTCTCAAGAATGCCGCAAACCCGCCATTTCCATACTCCGGACTCGCTCCACAGAAGGTACATTTGAATCACTTTTTCCTGATGTTTTTCAGGGTAACGAAGCCCAACAGCATCGGCAATTGAACGAGGGGGCCGGCAATGGCATTGATCAGCGCAGCATCCGCTCCAAAAGTAGAGAAAACAAGAGCCACGGAAACAGCGTTGTTCTTGGCAGTCGTGCTGATGGTGAGAGCGATTGCGTCCTCGTAAACGGAACCAAATACCCTGCCAACGAGCCAAGAAAGCAGAAACAAGGTGATCAGAAACCCGGAAACAGGCGCTGCAATCCTAAGAATCAGAAAAGGCTCGTTCAGCACCCTGTCCCCGTAGAGCATAGACATGGCGAACAGAATTAGTGAAAGCCCGACTCCGGAAAGGGGCCGGAGCCGTTCTTTGACCGAGTCGAAAGCTGATTCGTCCTTGATTTTCAATATGATCTTGCGGGTAAGGACCGCAATAATCAATGGGAGCACAATTATGAAGCAAAGATGCTTGAAAATGAGCACAGGAGGGACGTTCATCTGGGCACCGATCAGGAATTCAGCCCATAAGGGAACGATTCCGAGACTCAAAACGCTCCCGATAGCAGCAATCGTGACTGACAGGCTGACATTTCCGCCGAGCATTCCAGTAAATGCCGGGGCCATTCCGCCTCCCGGCACCGAGCCGTAGAGAGTAATTCCAACCATCAGGTCGGGTTCACTGATTTCTCCGAACAGGTGCAGCAGTCCAAAGATGAGAACAGGCGAGACGAGAAAGTTTAAGAACAGGGCAGCGACCACCAGCCCAGGGTTGCTGATCACTCTCCGGACCGCGGTAAAATCCACTTCGAGCATCGTCGGATACAGCATGAGAAATAGGGCTAGAAAAACTATCACATCAAGGTACTGGGGCCGATAGAACCTACCCAGAGCCAATCCACACGTCATTGCCCCAAAGACACTTATCAGAATCGTTAATACTTTATGCGGCTTGAGCGGAGTCATCTGGTCACCTGAAAATGAGTATCCTGAATAAGGTGCAATAGAATAGCGCCTCGTCTCGTCCGCCACAAGAGGCCAATGACGCTATTTAACCCAGGATGTTCTTTGAAATTATACCGATACATGTAATTGATCTCTCGGTTAACCTAATGTTGTCGTGGCCAAGTGTTCGCATCCATAAATTCGGCGCAGTAATTCAGGCAAGATTGTTGACTTGATGAGAACCATATGAACCGAATAGTCACCCGGTCGAACCATCATGAACTGACACTCATAACGGAACATGAAAATCCCGGTGCAAACCCTCAAGCAGAAAGGACTGTATCCGTCATCCCGCTACGGAAGTCGGGCTCCAGATGAATATGCGCTTGCTTCGTCTTCTGGATCCCGGCTTTCGATGGCATGACGAACGTCCCGTGGCGGACTTTCAAGTAAAGCCGGGTCCCGGCGATCGCCGGAAAAGACGGCAAAAGGTACCACGTCAGAGGCAGGCGGTTTAGGCAACCTCATTGCGTATTTCCAGGCACCTTGTGCTTATCGACACGTGTGCCTCCTCTTTTCGCTACGGAGAATTTGTCACCGTGTTTCCGAAATCCTGCACTAAACCAACAGCTTTTCCAGTATTTCCGCCGCATCGCTCACAAATTTCGGACACATTCTGCTGACGAGTTTTTCTTCTTTTATTTTTTTCAGCCCTTCCTCTGTGCTCATATCGGCACCCAGCAATGTCTTGCACTCCGTTGATCCATGCAAGGCTTCAAAACTCCTGAATAGCTCCTGTACATGAAAGAACGAGTCCTTTCTGGCTGCCCCTTCATCCTGATTGTCTTTCGCCAATCCCAGGACCAGCACGGCCGCTGTGACCGCGCCACATGTGCGAGCCATGTGACCCATGCCTCCCCCGAGCGGTCGCCCCAACTTTGTGGCTGTCTCGGAATCCAATCCGAACGCCTCTCCATAAACCTTGAGTATGGCCTGAGAGCAGTTCAGCCCTGCGGCGAAAAGGTCTACTGTTTTCGAAACACTATTCATGGAGAACCTCCTAAGCGCAACATTGTTGTTATCTGTAAAATAGATTATTATTCATGTGGTATCGAATCAAACGATTTGTTTCGATGTCACGATTCGAAAACATCGATCAATGGGTGATAAATGGAGATCCGGCATCTCAAAACGTTCTTGACGGTGGCAAAGCTCTTGAGCTTCAACCGAGCAGCGGAACGGCTGAACTATGCTCAGTCGAGTATATCTGCTCAAGTTCAGGCGCTTGAGGCAGAGCTCGGCGTGCAACTGTTCGATCGGTTGGGCCGGCGCATTTTGCTCACGGAAGCGGGGGAGCGCCTCATACAGTATGCCGAGAAGATCATTGACCTGGCTGATGAAACACGAGCTGAAATCAGTGTGGGTGGGCAACCCGAAGGATCGCTGACCATAAGGATTCCTGAATCCCTTGGAGTCCACCGACTTCCGCCCGCAATCAAGGAGTTCAGCAGTCGTTTCCCGAGAATTAGCCTCAATTTCACCACATGCGCCCATGAAAGCCTCCAGAAGGACCTCCGAACAGGCGTCACGGACCTTGCATTTCTGCTGGCGGAATCTTACCACTCGGCCGGCATGGAGGCAGAAACTGTAGGATTCGAATCCATAGTGCTTGTCGCCTCTCCGAGCCATCGTCTGGCGAAAGAAAAGCTCGTACGAACGAAAGATCTTTGGGGCGACGTAGTGCTGCTCTCGAAGGTGGATTGCAGTTACAGGCGGTTGTTTGAAAGCATGCTGGAGGAGGAACGCATACACATTGAATCTAAACTCATTTTTCAGAGCATCGAGACTCTCAAGCGATGCGTGATTGCGGGAGTCGGCATCACGGTTCTCCCCGAGGTCTCGGTCTGCGAAGAGATACGGAGAGGCGAACTTGTTCCCATCGCATGGGATGTAGGCAAACTTGAAGTCGCAGTATTGATGATTTGGTCCAAGGGAAGATGGCTCTCTCCGAGCCTGCTCGCTTTTCTGGAAATCTCCCGGAAGGTTTTGAGAGGGAGCTCACATTGATGAGCGGAAGAATTCGTTTATGCAGCCATGGCTAGAAGATCCTGGGTCCGATCCTGCCTGCCAAGTAGAAGTCCTTAAGGGTGTAGTACCCCGCTTCGTAAAGGTTTCTTACCAAGTACAGGAAGAGATACGCTGTCTGCAAAGCGTCTTCCATTGCGTCGTGCTGGGCGAAAAGTGGCAAATCGTATTCCCTGGCGAGCTTGGCCAAGTTGTACGATATTCCGATGTTCACCTTTCCGAAACTGTTCCGTACGCGATGCTCCTGGTACGCTTGGGCCAGCTTCATGGAGTCCACGCACGGGTTCCGCATAATTCCGCCCATATGTTTCCGCAAGGCCTTGTTCAAGAACGCCATGTCCAGAGCAACGTAATGTCCAACCAGAAGGGCTTTTCCGCAAAAGTCTACGAATTCCGGGAGCACTTCATTCATCTCAGGAGCGTCCTCTATTTGCTGAGGGGTAATTCTGTGGATGAGAGTGCTGTCTTTCGGGAGATCCTTGTTGGGCCGTACATAAGTGAAGAAATTCTCTCCGGATACAATGCGCAGATTCCTTACACGGACAGCGCCTATCGATATGATTTCGTCATATCTGGGATTGAGCCCGGTTAGCTCCGTGTCGAATACGATGAATTCATAGCTGTTTATGGAACTGGTCTGATCGAATTTTGAAAAAAGCTCTTCATTTCTCTGCAGGGTCTGGTGCTTGGGAACTCGTGTCCATGGCCACAATTTCACTTTTATTCACCTGCATGATGGAGAAGGGGCTCTTCTCCCGAAGAAATCAGCGGCATGCTTCAGGGACGGGCAAGAGCCGCTTCCTCGATCAGGACGACAGTCATTCCACCACGCGGAATTCGTCCTTCACGTAAGCTTGTATTCTCCCGATCACGGCAAATGACTCTCTGAGGGTCTGTTTCTCCAGTTCCGATAATTCCCCTGGATCTACATGGTTGTGCGGTACTTGCCCTGACTCCATCATCCTCAATTGATGCACCAGACGCAATTGCATCTGAAACTCATACGCCTCGCGGGTCTCGGTGTAGAGTTCCCGCGAAATGCAGTCGCGGTCAGCTAGGGCCTGCAGTCTGTCCAGGGTGTTGGTCTCTCTTACGCCATGTTTGAGCGACAGAAGCCTCGCGAAATCCACAAATGGAACAAGTCCGCGAGTCTTTATGTCCAGGCGATTCTTGTATTTTCCATCTTTTTCTACAACGAAGTTCCGGAAGAAAGTCAAAGGGGGTCTGCTTTGCAGGCAGTCTTTTGCCAGATGCATCAAGAATATTCCCTTTTTCGGGGCTTGCGCCGCCAGGAAATCCCTCAGCCGCTCTCCTAAAGCCACCTGTCCGTAACCGGGTCTAAAATCAAAGAAAATGGTCGCATTAAGCACTTCCTCCGGTTCGGGAGCGCTTATCCATCTGTCAAAATAATCTCGCCACACAGCAAACGGTTTGCGCCACTTGGGGTTCGATGCCATCATTTCCCCTTTGCACAGCGGGTATCCGCAAGCTTCCAGGTGCTGAATCGCTCGGTTCCCGAAGCGGCGGAAGTATAGCTTGGAGGTTTTTATTTCTTCCCAATCTTCCGCTGGAGTCTGGTAAATCAGCGCATTATCCTGATCTGTTTTGAAGGTCTGTTCTTTCCGCCCTTCACTGCCCAGCATGAGCCAGCAGAATGGGTACGGCTCGGGTCCCATTTCTTCGTGGAGCAGTGTAAGAAGGCGGTACACAATATGATCGTTGAGAACAGTAATCATTCGGGTTATGTTGTTTGCCTTGGCTCCTTCCTCAATGAGCCCTCTAACGACAAGCGGAACCTTCTGCGAAAGCGAATATAGTCCCTCAATCTTTCGCTGGGCGACGATTTCACGAAAAAGGTATAGCGGCGAGGTGCCCTGATGAACCATGATGTCGTGCGAGGTTACCACTCCAATTATTTCTCCTGCACGTTCCACCGCAAGGTGGTGCACCTGTTCGTTCATCATCTGGAGCAGAGCATCAAAGCAAACCGAGTGTGCAGATATCGTCTTTAGAGGTGACGACATTATAGTGGCTACGGGAGCGTCGTAGCCTGTTCCCATCGCGACCACCTTGGCTCTGAGGTCCTTATCGGTGACGATGCCTCCGATATCCCCGCTCTGGTCCTGAACCAGCACAGAGCCGATGGCAAGCTCGGACATGCGCGCCGCTGCCTGCTGAATGGTTTGAGAGCAGTGAACTATTTCGGGTACTCGCTTTATTACATCCTGTATTTCAAGGCTGAAGAGATAGAATGCATTCTGTGACTGGACTTTGACCTTTCTGGAGCGAAGTTCGTTGTATGCTGTACAAACCACGTCCTCAGAGAACTGCTTCAAGTAGTATTGGGCAACCTGGGGATTGTTCTGGATCAAGCTCAGAAGGGCCTCTTTTTCAAGCAAGAAACAGAAGGTATCTTCTACGGTCTCCACGTTCAGGTTGGCCTTCGATCCTCTGATGATGCCGAGAGCTCCGAAGTAGCCTCCTTCTCCGCGGAAATCCTTCAGGGTGACAGCTCCGTCTGAATCCGTGAGATACACTTTGACCCCCCCTCTCTGAATCAGATACAGATGTGTCACTTCACTCACGTCCTGATGGAGAATCAGCGTATCCTTGGGGAAGAAATCTATGGTGCAGCGTCTGGCCAGATCTGTCAGCGTCTCTGAATCGAGTTCTTTGAACGGTAGGTTTCTTTGGAGGAATTCCACTACAGCTTCAGGATCAGCTTCATGGCTTTGAGATTTTTGGGCCATAAGACCTCCCACGCGAGTAAGTTCTTATAACATTATCCCTGGACAGAACAAATTTGCATTCGAACGGGAAAGCTGGCCTCAGACGGGGTGCGATAGGACTGAAAGCGCGTGTGGCGCAGGCCTTTCCAGGAGAACTATGTCCAAAGGCCGCCTTTGATTTTCTTTTAGACCAGTGACGGGAACTCTTGTTTAATGTGCGAGAGCATCCTATCGATGACAGCGAACACTTCTTTCAGCATCTTTTTTTCGAGATCCGACATATCGGACGGGTCTACGAAGCCGTCTGGTACCGTGCCGCATTCCACCATTTCCAACTGCCGAACCAGAACCAGCTGGGTTAGGAATTCATACGCTTCCCGAGCCTCCAGATAGAACTGCCTAGATAAACAACCCTCTTCGGACAGGAGCCTCAATCTGGCCAAAGTGTTGGTTTCTGAAATCCCATGCCGCAGTGCCATCAGCCGAGCAAAATTCACAAAGGGCAAGACTCCCCGAGCCTTCAGGTCCAACCGATTTCTGTGTCTACCGTCCTTCTCCACTATAAAGTTGCGGAAAAACGACAGCGGAGGCCAATTCTGAAGGCAATCCTCAGCAATGTGAACCATGAAAATGTGATGTCGCTCTGCCTGCGACACAACCTGCTTCCGAAGAGAGTCTCCAATGGTCTTATCTCCGGGTCCAGGTCGAAAATCAAAAAATGTGAGGGCGAGACAGAATTCCCTAGGCTCAGGGCTGGAAATCCAGTCGTTGAAGTATTTTTCCCAAACCGATCGAGGCTTGCGCCACCGCGGGTTGGAAGCCATAATGTCGCTCTTGCAGCGAGGATATCCGGAGGCCAGCAGGTTATCTACCGCTTCACGGGCAAGTGTTTCAAAATACGCATCAGCAGCCTGCCTCTCCCATTTGTCCTTTGGGTCCTCATATATAAGAGCGTTGTCCTGATCGGACCTGAAGATTTGCTCTTTGCGCCCGTCACTCCCGAGAGCCAGCCAGCAGAAGGGAACAGGAGGCGGCCCTATGTCCTTTTGGATCAGGTTCAGAATACCGCTCAGGATCTTATCGTTGAGCAAAGTGACCATTCGGGTGATGTCACCGGCCTTGGCGCCCTGCTCCGCCAATGCGCGCACTAGGTTGGGTATCTTGCGCGACATTTCGCACAATCCTTGTATGCTCCTCTGTGAGACGGCCTCTCGGAACAGGTAGAGAGGTGAGACGCCCTGGAACACCATGATGTCGTGAGAGGTTATTATGCCCACGATTTCTTTCCGGTGTTCCACTGCCAGATGATCCACCTGATCCTTCATCATTTTGAGCAGTGCATCGAAACAGGAAGCCTGTGCCGGAATGGTATGCACCGGACCGGTCATTATTTGTCGCACAGGGCTATGGTGATCAAGGCCCGCTGCAACGACTTTCATGCGTAGGTCTTTATCCGTAACGATGCCCATGAGTCCGTCGGCGTCGTCTCTAACGAGGAGCGAACCTATCCCGAGCCGCGTCATAGTTGATGCAGCTTCGCGCACCATGGTCGAGCTCGGAACAACTTCCGGTCGGGTCTTGATGATGTCCCGAACCTGATAGTTGAATAGATAGCATGAGTCTCGGCTTTTCGCTCTAATGCGTTCGCACCTTAGCTCAGCGTAGGCGGAGAACATAAGATCCTTTGAAAAGGTCTCCAGATAGTACTGGGCGAAACCAGGGTGTTCTCTCACCAGTTCAAGGAAAACGTCTTTCTCCAGCAAAAAACAGAACGTATCCTCCACGGTTTCCACGTTGAGATCAGCCTTATGCCCCCTTACCATGGGCAGCGCCCCAAACGTCTC
Organism: Desulfomonile tiedjei; assembly: GCA_016212935.1. Classification (GTDB taxonomy): domain Bacteria; phylum Desulfobacterota; class Desulfomonilia; order Desulfomonilales; family Desulfomonilaceae; genus Desulfomonile; species Desulfomonile tiedjei_A. The sequence goes on from JACRDE010000296.1 coordinate 11,714, forward strand.
GCCCTCTCCGCCGAAATCTTTGAGGGTGGTGACTGTGTCCGAACTGGTGAGGTAGATCTTTACCCCCCCTTTCTGGATAAGGTGAAAGTAAGATACGTCCGTCACGTCCTGTTTAAATATGAGAGTCCCCCTTGGAAAAAAATCGATGAGGCACTTTGTCGCCACGCTCTCCAGAACACCTTTGTCCAGCTCACTGAAAGGCAGCGTTTTGCGAAGAAGTTGGATAATTACAGTAGGCGCTACAGTGAAATTGTCACTTCGTCCAATCACGGAGCCTCCGAGAGCGTAAGTCCCCTTCGGGTCGACAGGGTCTTTTTGAAAACTGTTATCGGAAATCACTTTCTGGATAATGAAAATTGTATCACAGTTTGATCCAGAAAATACCGAGAGCGCGGTCCGAATTATCTGCAACTTACGCGTTTGCGAAGAGCAGAGGAAGACCCACACGGCACCGCGGCGCTGCCTTGCCAAGAATAGGAAATACGGCTCTGAATAAGGAATAGACCTCATAAGCCACAATCGTACTTGACACAGATCTTCTCCGAGGTGTAATTACCACATTATATATGGTGTTAATGGGTAATTTGAATTTTTTCCAACTAATGCCTCGGAAGATTCAGCTTGAAGCGGGCAGCGGGCTTCATTCCGCCGCGGGTGTGATCAGATGCGATGAATTCGCGAACCGGCGGCCGAATAAGATACGGGCAAGGGGCTGCTTTCTAGAATTAAGCTTGATCGATCTTCGAGCGCTCTGTCGTTCAGGGATTTGTAATGAAGTTTCCTGGAAGGTTGGTAAGGCTTGCTCCAGAGCCCACGATTCAGGGCATCACTTTGAGCCATATCTCTTTCTTGCATTTCACTTTTGGTCATGGAGTTGAACCTGGAAACTGGGGTTTCCGGGTATGAGACGTATTGTCGTCCGTAAAGGCTGACTTGCAACAGACTGCAGGGCAAGAGAGTCTATTATCTTGCTTGACGCAGGGTCTCCAAAATAACTCAAAGATCGGCCGTGAAGACTTGTTTCTTTATAGCAACGGGAGAAGGGAAGGGAAAACGACCGTTA
>JACRDE010000306.1 GCA_016212935.1 Desulfomonile tiedjei
AATGGGGGAACTGGGTTTTCTTGGAGTGAAGTTCCCTGAGGAGTACGGCGGCGCAGGCGTGGATCAGCCCGTCACCTATCATTGCATCCTGGTGGAGGAGTTGGCCAGAGTGTCGGCCGGATTTTCAGCCACTGTTGCAATGGCCTCGTCTGTTCCCCTTCTGTCCATCCTTCACTTCGGTTCTGAGAATCTGAAGCAGAATTACCTGGTTCCCGCAGTGCGAGGAGAAAAGATCGGAGCATTTGCTTTAACTGAGCCGGGGGCAGGTTCCGACGCCGCGGCAATTCGCACCCGAGCAGTGCGGGATGGCGATTCGTATGTCCTCAACGGAAACAAAATTTTTATCTCCAACGGTACGATAGCGGACTTCGTCGCTGTTGTCGCTAAGACAGACTCTGAAAAGGGAATGAAGGGGATCTCCGTTTTCCTGGTCGATACTTCCATGAAAGGGTTTCGGGTGGGCAAGAGGCTAAGCAAGTTTACGACCCATTGTTCGGACACAGCGGAACTCGTTTTTGAGGACCTAGTGGTTCCTAAAGACCATCTGCTTGGCAAAGAAAATACTGGCCTCCTAGGCATTATGCCACACTTGGAAGCAGACAGGATCATGACTGGAGCAACTTCCCTGGGATTGGCCAAGGCAGCATACGAAGCGGCGCTTCAATATTCCAAAGAACGAGAGCAGTTTGGGAGGTCCATCAGCAAGTTTCAGGCGGTACGCTTCCGCCTCGCCGACATGCTCGCCATGTTGGAGAGCGCCGAGCTCTACCTCTACTATGCTGCCCGAAAAGCGGATAAAGGAGAAAAAGTCTCAAAAGAAGCCGCTCTTACGAAGATCATCGTCTGCGAAGCCGCAAACAAGATCTGCTCAATGGCGCTGTCGATCTTCGGAGGATACGGACTCATGACTGAATACCCCGTGGAGCGCTATCTTCGCGATTCCTATTTCCCCCTCATTGGTGGTGGGACTCCTGACATTATGCGTGTCGTAGTGGCCCGCGAGATAGGCATCTAGAAGGCTGAGACCATTTCGCTTTCAAATATGTAAAATCGGGGAGGCACTTCTTGTAATAAGTTCCTCCCCGAACCCCACCTCAAGAACTTTTAGCACTCGCCGGAATCCCCATTTCCTGAAAGGAAATTTGGGATTCCGGCAAATGATAGAAGTTTCTGGAAGGGGGTTTGGGGGGAACTCTTTACTAAAGAGGATCCCCCCAATCTTACTTCTTTGAATGCGCATTGGTATGAGACACGCCAACTCCTGGATTCAAGAGAATCATTGGACATATCCGAACATCCTCGGAAGCCATAACACGAAGTCTGGTACGTAGGTCATCAACATAAGCACACTAATCTGAATGATCAAAAACGGCAAACACGCCTTGGTCACCCAAATCAAATCCTTGTTGACCATGGCTCCTGTGATGTACAGGCTGACCCCTACAGGCGGGGTACAGTAGCCGATGGCCAGGTTCACGGTCATGAGCAGGCCGAAATGCAGCGGGTCTATATTGAAGGCAGCGAGCATCGGCAGAAACACCGGACCGAGGATCAGGGTTGCCGAGATGATGTCCATGAACATGCCCACCACGAGCAGTAGCGCGTTCATGGCCAGCAGGAAAACGGCAGGCGATTGAATAGTAGACAAAACCGCCTCTGTGATTTTCCCGGGTATGTTCTCAAGGGTCAGCAGCCGCCCAAAGCAGCTGGCACCAGCCACGATGATCAACAGAGTGGCCGAAGTCACTGCCGAGGAGACTGTTACCTTCTTTACCTGGCTCAGATTCATGGAACGGTGGATGAACAGCTCCACTATAAGGGCATAGACACATGCCACAACAGCGGCTTCATTGGCAGTGAATGCGCCGGAAAAAATGCCGACGAAGATGATGACCGGCAGCATCAAGGACCAGAAGCCTTCCTTGAAGATCGCCAGCAGCTCGCCTACGCTGGATATCGGCGTGCGGACAATGGTGGTATTCTTACGGAACAAGAAGTAGGTGTAGATGCATATCAGGAATGTGATCAGGATACCGGGAACATAGCCTGTCAAAAACAGACCTTCCAGGGATACGTTGCTGATCATGCAATAGAGGATCATCGAGATGCTCGGCGGGATGATCACCCCGAGATTGCCTGAGGTAGTCATTAGACCCACTGCGTAGTTCTTTGGATATCCTTTCTCCAGAAGCGCTGGGATCATAAAGCCCCCCAGGGCCACCACCGTGGCCACTGTGGATCCGGATATAGCTCCGAAAAGGGCACAAGCCATTACCCCTGCCATGCCGAGCCCGCCCGGAAGCCAGCTCACCACTGCATTGGCCATTTTGATGAGCTTTTCGACGATGGAACCGGTAGTCATGATGTTGCCGCAGAGGATAAAAAAAAGTACCACCACCAGCGAGAAGTTGTCCAGGCTCCGAAAAAGGGTCTGGGCCAGCAACAGCTGGGGCAGGTCGGTGAACAAAAGGAAACCGATAACCGCCGTGAAAAATAGGCACATGAATACAGGCACGTAACTGGCCAGGCCGCCCAACAAAATTAAAAGGATGATGATATGACTCGACTCCATGAGGATGTGTCTCCTAATCGTGAATCAGTGCCCGAGCTTCCGGCGAAACACGGGGCATGGAATTTTGTGGCGCGTCCGTCATTTTCCACCTGACTGCGCGGTGCCGTGCTCATGATAATCCTGGTACATGATTTGGATGGTACGGAGTACCATAGTGGCCCCCATTATGGGAAGCAGGGCATACAGGTACACGAGAGGAATCTGCAGGATAATCGTCTTCTGCTGGGTCATGACCTGCAGGGCAGCCATCTTCCACCCGAAGTAGAGCATCATAGCCCCAAAGATAAGGGTGACCAGGTTGCTGAAGTAGGTCAAGGGGAGCTTCAGCTTGGGAACCAACTGCAGCAAGGCGTCGATCTTGATCATCGAGCGATTTTTGACCGCTGCACCACAGCCGATAAAGGTGGTGTAGATGATTACTTCCCGCACCAGCTCTTCCGACCATGCCAGGGTATAGTTGAAGCCGTAACGCAGCACCACATTGAAGAACAGCGCTATAAGCGCCGCCATCACACTGATAAAAAGAGTCCAGTCTTCAAAAAACGTGAGAACCTTGTCGATTACGTTGAGGATCTTTCCGAACATAGGGCTATTCCTTCGGATTATTGGCAAGTTTCGGTCCGGCGTTACACTGCCGGAATTAAAGAGCACCCTGCCCGCCGCTGCAGAAGCGGACGGGAAATGGTGCTGCTGATCCTGTTAAGGTTTCGCAACGGACACCGGGGGCCGTCGGACCCCTCGGTGTCGGTTGATTCCCATTTAGGGCTTGTAGCCAACATAGCCCTTGACTTCTTCTAGGAAATTAGCTGGCCGGTAAGTGTCTCCCGGTGAAAGCTTGTTAATCTCGGGTGCGTACTTGTCGTGAACAGCGTTGCCCTTTTTTCTCAAAGTGGCTATATCAGCCTCTGGAAGGGTGATAAACTCAATACCTGCCTTTTTGGCCAATTCAATTTGCTCAAACTCCTGCTCCACTGTTTCGTTGCGAATCTTGGCGCAGACATCGCGGACGACTTCCCTGAAGGTTTTTTGCAGGTCGGCCGGAAGGGAGTTGAACCACGCCTTGTTAAAAATCCAAAGGAAAAGTCCTTGTGCGTAGTTGACGTACGTGAAGTATTTTGCGTCTTCGAACTTCTTGGTAATATTGCAGACACTGGGCGTGTGATCCAAGCCGGTGATGACCCCCTGCTTCAGCGCTATCGGTACATCCGGCCAAGGCATCGCTACGGGGTTGAATCCCCACTCCTGATAGAGCAACTGGTTGACAGCGGCCTCAGCGGTGCGGAACTTGACTTTCTTTGCGTCTTCAAGGTTTCGGACTGGATTGATAGTGGCCCAGCCGTAATTGCCGTAACCGGTGATGTCAAGGCCTATGATCCCCTGATGGTCCATGGCCATCATGAAATGCTCGAAAAGTTTCCCACTACCGACGAACTTGTCCAGCTTGTCAAAAGAATCAATGAGAAACGGCAGGTTGACGAGCCCGAATCTAGGCCCCAAATTGGTTGCTGCCACTGAGCTGCAACCCATGCCCTGGATCGCGCCCATCTGGAGCTGATTGAGGACTTCGACCTCTCCACCGAGCATGGAGAAGGGCTTGAAATCCAGATAGATCTGGCCGTTGGTGCGTTTCCAGAGCTCATCCCTGATGGCGAATCCTGCATACACCCCCTTGAGGACCGGATGAGAGACATTGGACACAACGCATTTGTACTTGGCCCCTGAAGGATCGAAGGCCGGCTTCCACTTGTCCAGAGACGGCGCCTGTCCCGCAGCGGGGCCGACTAATAAACCCAAGCTGATCAGGCATACCGTGACTACGATCGCCAATTTCTCTACCTTCACCTCAACCTCCTGTTCTGTTAGTGCGGATTCCCCTCGTTCGATCGTGGGGCTGACGTTGAGAAGTCCTACATCCGCGGCCGTTTATGACCGCGGCCCTCACATCTCTTCTAATCAGCGCTATTCGAGAAAACACCCAAAGCCCAAGCTGATTTGAAATAGCGCGATTCTCTCATGCACATCTGATCTTGTCCGCCGGAGGCGGGGGCGATGATCGGCCGTTGGCCGAGGGAAGCATGCTTGTCACAAGGCCCTTTGTCCAAGCCTGTCCAGCCAAAGATTCGGCTGGCGCTCACGCGGTAGCCAGATTACTGAAGCGGCTACCACCATGCCGTCGGTCATTGAGATCATGCATTTCAATAACCAGCCAAGACCACTGGCAAATCCCGGCAGGGCAGCATTGGATAAAACGCCCAAAACAGGAAGACGCATTTTAGTGAACTTCTGTTCGATTGGCAAGGGAAGATTAACGACAAGCCACAGGATTAGAGCCTGTAGTTTCGCCCATATGCGCAGATGAGAACTAAATGCGAGTTTTTTGGGACGCAATGCCGAGTTCGGTATCATGAAATATTTTCGGAAAAGTAACGTATGGAATCGAATAAGAACCGGGTCCGTCAATTTCAAGATAACCTTATATACCGGTCTTGTGCAAGGTATTTCGAACTTACATGGCAACAATTCACTCATTCACGGCGGCAGGACCGGGCAACATGTCATTGCGAGAGCGGTAAAGCGTTTTACGGAACTGAATTGTCGACATTTCTGCGGGTATTCGCCTTTCTCGATTTCGGCATGGTTTCCTGAGCTTCTCCGAGAGACCGGATAAATGAGACTGTCTCAAAATCATCTACACCTGGAGAAGCGTGCCACTAAAGTCGTAAAAGTGATGATTCCCACGCTCTGCCGGGAAATAGCATTATTTCGCCATGATAATGGAGGCAGCGCCTGGGAACGAGGAATGCTGAACAGCGTAACACGGTTTCCGGTAGACTTTGAATTTTGAGACAGTTTCAAATGCCCTGTACGCACGATCTGGAATCCGGACCGTGGTTTGGACATTTGATACCAAATATCTGATGCCACGGACCTGCATCATGATTCGAAGCGCCTCACAACAGCGGCTTTTCTGCCAGCCTGACGTTTGTACTTTTCTTTCGAGTATCCCAGGGCAACCACCGAGTAGATCGTTTCTTCGGGGGGAATGCCTATCAATTGCTGTATCTTACGATCGTTTTTCATGGCCTCAACTGCCATTCCGATCAGGCAACTTCCCAGCCCCATGCTGTGCGCCGCAAGCAGTATATTCTGACATGCGAGCAATACGTCTTCTTTGGGCAGAGATGCGCCTCGTTTGCATCCCACGACGATCGCTGCAGGCGCTGAGTGGAACAAGCGATCAATTCCCGAGCGGTCGAACTCTGCCAATCCTTCCTTGACGAATTCGTAATAGCCCTTGTAATAATCGTCCAGCTCGCGCTTTCCGATGAGTCTGAGAGCCAAACGAAGTACTCTTTTTTCCGCCATGGAGTTCAATTTCAGGTAGAAATCCCGCACCCCTTTGGCGAGCGTCAGCACTGCCTCACGGGTGGGCAATATCGTGAATGTCCACAATTGGGAATTCGTAGCGGAGGGTGCTGTACATCCGATTCTAGCGAGGTCTTGCAGCGTTGACTCATCGACCGGCTTGTCCTTGAAATTCCGACACGATCGTCTGGATGCCATGAGTCTTACCAACTGAGCCGTGTCAAAATCTCCGTAAGGGAGCCAATTCTGATCAGCCTGGAAGCTGGCGAATTTGGACATGTCTTCGTCGATCGCTGCCACCGTAATTGCCCCTTCAGGGCAAATGGCCGCGCAATGGCCGCAGTTTAGCGATAGGTCTCCAATTACGGCGGCTTTCCCGTCCATCATGGCAAGAGTTCGCATCGGGCATAACTGAACGCACAGGCCGCAGCCGGTGCACAGGTCTTGATTTATTGTCGTGGTAACCTTTTCGAGCATTTCTTCCTCACAGCCGGACACGTTTAATACTAAACCTCAATCAAAGAAGCAAAATCGGGAAACCCTTCTTGTAAGAAGTGTTTCCCCGAATTCTTACTGCTTTGAACGAGCATTGGCATGACGCCATCTCACATCGGTGGAGTTGAGGTGGCACTGTAAGAGCGTCAAAGTTTTCGTTCCTTCGCGTGCCACAATCTTTGTGTGATGCTATCACATGCATGGCCGTCAGTCACTCGACCCGAGCAGGCTTCTTTCCTTTCTGAAAACCCGACTTGCCGGTCTGATTGGGATGCTTTGCCGGTACAGACATAGGCTGCGACTCAAGAATGAAGAGGAGCCAGAGATGACTCAGATTAATCTTAGAGAAAGAGTTTGGCCCCCTTACCATGCTTTCGCAAACCGCAAGGACGCGGGCAAAGCTCTGTGTAAGTTTTGGGGACGCGGGCCACAGGCGAATGCCTTTGTTCCGGCTTTGCCCCGTGGTGGGGTACCAGTCGGCGAACCACTTTTTGGCGTGAAGGGCAAGCGTATCGAAAGAAAAATAGATGCAGTGGCTGTTACGGGAGATACCCTGACTTCGCGGGGTGGATTGAGTGTTTTCGTTCGATATATGGAGAGCATAGGCGTTTTGTGCGTGTTGAAGCAGTTTTTCGGGAGGATACGGAAGAGTTCAAACGGTCAGGACATAGGAGAAATCTTCAAACAGCTATTCTGTTATTTTGTGGATGGGACCAGCTTTCATCTGACGCGGTTCGATACTTTGAAAAAGAATGGTGGCTGTGGTGCGGGGATAGAATGTGATCCTGATAGCTTGCTTCCATCACATTCTGTGAAGCTATTTTTTCGGCCTTGTTCTTGGGGTTTGTCAGCGTTTCTTCGTCGTGTCTTGATGAAGCCCTTTATTTGGCGGCTTCGGATTGCCAGGCCTGCAGTAATTGTCCTTGGCATCGATACCATGGTAGGGGAGAATGAAACTGTCTCAAAATTCACGCCCAATGATA
>JACRDE010000304.1 GCA_016212935.1 Desulfomonile tiedjei
ACAGTGAACCTCGAGGCTATCACGTCGCCTGAAACCAGTCTGAAGGCAGCGTAGCCTCCACCACTCAGGAACAGTAAAATAACCACGGCTAAAGCCGCTTTTTTCAACTTAGACACTGAGACCTTTCGGTCAGCTTGATCCAATGTATTTAGATCGATCTTCTTCATTTGCTTTTCAGAGGACATACTTGCACTCCCTGGGGATGTCGCCCGAACACGGACGATTTCAGGCACGGTGGTTTGCTGTGCCGTATATCGGCGATTCGGCGAATTAAACTACTACAAAGAAATCAAGAATTAGAAAAAAGAAGGGATCAACAGCGCAGGGTGCAAGTTTGAAGGCTTAAGGAGACGCCGCGAAAATCCGTCACAGACACGAAGTCAGCCGGAATTTCTATTCCTGCTGCCGGCGTAGGAGCGGATTCCAGAGCAGCTAAAGCGGAAATGCGAATTGTGTGTTCGTTATCGTTATGCCCGGAAAGCGTCACGATCTGCATTTGCTCAAGGCAACGGCAATTAGGGCAGTCCTTTTTTATTGTATTCTGGGAACAGCATTTGTCAGAGGTGTCTTTAGCACAGCAAGATTTTGCCTTGGCTGGGACTTCGCAGGTCATCTTTCCGGTGGAACATCCAGGTGATGATTTCGGGATGGAACAACTCTGCAGCCCCCCTCCCTTGCAGCAACAAGGCAAAAGAGATGCAGGAAGCACCGTGACTCCCACCAAAGATATGCACGAAATAATTATGATTAAACGACTAAGCATAAAACCTGTCTCTTCGGGCAGATTCATTAGAAAAAAGTTTATCTATTTTCTTTTCAAAGTCAAGTTGTTTGGTCGGAATTAAACCAACCACCGCAGACTGTCATGCTGTTTAGTCTCTTATACAATCGGGAGATAGATTTCCCGCGTTTTTTTCGAACGGTTAGTTTTTTTCAGAATTTTACCAGAGAAGCGAAAAGTGGTAGGTTACTTGGTTGTCAGGAGATTCCCAAACTCCGCTGAAAACGGTTTCTTGGAGGAACAGATGGGTTGTGCAGCTCCGAATTCATTGCATTGGGAAGACCTTCGTAGCCGGCCCCCAGAACAGATTCTGGGCCAGGACGGGGTCCGGCTTAATCCTGAAGGCCGAGGCTATGAGGTGGCGTTCCTCAACGCGTTATACCATGTGGACCCTGTGGCCGAGCGCATAGTGGAACTGGCTCCGAATCCTTTGCGTGTAATGAGCGAAGAATTCCAGATTCTCCTCATCCGATATCTTGTGGCAGAGAATGGAGGGCCGATTGACGGCATCGACGTGAGCGAGAAGGACCTACCAGGGGGCGTCACCTTCTTTCAGGGTCCTCACGCGTTACATGTCGTCCCGATTGCCAAGGCTTACGGAGATGATCCAGAGGCCTTCGCGGCGAGAGGAAGCGAACTTGGAGCGGAACCGAGGCAGTACGGCGACAAAGCTATGCGGTTTTTTCCGTTTCCGAAGATATCCGTTACTTACGTTCTCTGGAGGGGCGATGAAGAATTCCCCGCATCCGTGTCAGTGATTTTCGATAAATCAATAACGCGCTGGTTCCAGTTGGACATGATCTTTACTACAGTGATGGTGATAACCGAAAGAATCGTCAGAGGTTAGCTTGACCTTTCGCCAAGGGAGTTGATGCCGATTTGATCTCGAACAAAGGGCATTTCCCTAGGATGCCCAACGATCCGTGAACGATTTCTTGAGCGAACGACTGGAGTGATCCTATCCGGTCCCTATGACATCTCTCGAGATATCGATAAACGCTCTCAATGAAGGTGAGAGCCATTTCTCCTTGTGCCGGATCATCAGGACTGCTGTCTCCATGTGCTCCTCCTCCCATTGCAGAACTGACAACTCACCACGAGCAATCTCGCGCCGCGCCGTTATTTCGGGAATCATGGTAACGCCGTCGCTTATAGCAAGACAGGCCTTGAGCAATTCCACGCTGCTGAATTCCAGCACGGTCTGCGGTTTCACCTTCGCCTCGGTCAACATTTGCTCAAATGTCATTCTGTAACCGCAATCAGACTTTGCCAGAAAAATAGGCTGATCGGCGAAATCCTTTACGGACACTTTCACCTTTTGTATCAAGGGATTGTCTGGGTTGGACACCATGAGGAGGTGTTCAAATCGCAACGGTTCAGCAACCAAGTTTGCCGAGTTAATGGAGTCGGCGAGCAAGAAAGCGAGATCAATTACCCCGGTCTGAAGTTCATGTTCCAGACTGTGAAACGCGCATGTGTGAAAATTGAGACTGACCCTCGGAAAGTGTTTGCGAAACTCGCCAAATACTCCGGCCAAATATGTGTTCCCAATGCTCTGAGGGGCTCGAATCGTCAGTGATCCTTGAGGCTGATTCCTACCTTTGACGTCAGCCACGGTTTCCGCCTCGATATCGAGCATTTTTTGGGCGTATTGGGACAAAAGCTCGCCTGCCTCAGTGAGCACTATGCGTTTGCCTAGCCTGTCAAAGAGCTTGACATCAAGATCCTCTTCCAAAGCCTTTATCTGAGCCGATATGGTTGATTGGGCGTAGTTCAATACTTCCGCGGCCCGGTTGAAGCTCAAGAGTGTAGCTACGGTTAGAAATGTCTTCAGTTGACGGAGTTCCATTTGCACGAATCCTTATCAAAAAAACCGATTAGACCTATCAAAATTACTCGTTTGACTCGGAATTAATGATCCATTACACCTTAGTCAGTGTCTTGGCATGAATCAAGATTTGTTTTTCCAAGAATGCGTGAGACTCGTCGCGATGGAAGCAGTGGCATTGTTGTTCGGGTCGATCCGCATCTTCTAAATCAACCACGCTGTGCAAAGGAGGTTTGACCGTGATACGAAGCACTATAGTCATCGGATTAATGTTGTCTATGATACCTACTTTTCTGTTGGCTGGCACCGGTCCGAGGATCAGTTTCCCAGAACTGGAGCACGATTTCGGCGACGTGCGCTGCGGGGAATCCCCATCTGTAGAGCTGACTTGCACAAACACGGGAGACGACGTGTTGATCCTCGAACAAATAGAATCATCCTGCGGCTGTGCAAAAGCTATACGCGGAGATCGAAAAATAGCGCCTGGTTCTTCGAGTAAGATCCACGCCCAAATAGAGACTATTGGCATGCCGCCGGGCCGACACTCCAAGGCCATTGCCGTCCATTCCAACGATCCGGCGCATCCCAGAACAAGTCTGAAGCTGACATTCAATGTCATCCGGCACTTGGTCATCGATCCGAGTTTCTTGGCCACGCGCTTGTCGGAGTCCGGCAAGGACGCAGTATTTACCTTGAAGGCTACCAATTATTCGACAAAGCAGATGGTTTTAAGGGCTGTGACGCTCGATGGTTCTCACGAGACGGTCCTGATTCCAAAAGAGGTTGAAGTACCGCCGGGGGGTAAGACGGATTTCCAACTCTGCATTCGAGCGAAGTCTGGAGGAGACCAGTCCCATGCGAAAGGAACAGCCTTGATTGAGACAAATGATCCAATTGAGAAAGTTCTCCCGATTCGCTATTTCATTCAGTTTCCCAAGAAGCACAATCTGATACCAGATCACATTCAAACAGGGAAGAATCGGGGAGGACCTTCTTGAAAGAAGTTCCTCCCCGAACCCCACTTCAAGAACTTCTAGCATTCGCCGGAATCCACATTTCACAGCGAGAAATATGGATTCCGGCCGGTGCTAGAGTTTCTTGGAAGGGGTTTGGGGGAACATTCTTTGCCAAAGAAGGTTCCTCCAATCTTACTGATTTGAAAGCGAATTCGTATGACTGGACGGAATTGACCCAAATTCTCGGCGAAAGACTAGTGAATGGGGATAGTGAGACAAAATGGAAAAAATTTTGATAATAGGTTGCAGGAAGACGATGGATCAAATCTGTTTCGGATGCACCCGCTGTCTAACGGCTTTTAATCGGAATCAAGGCGAATTCGTCCGGTATATGAAGCAAGAGGCAGAGCTAATAGGTCTCACGGCTTGCGCAGACTGCCCTGGAACTATACTGGTCCCCAGGCTTGCTCTGCAATGGAATTCGCCTCTCGGCGAGGTACCTACGAAGATTCATTTAGCACCATGTCTAGTCAAGTGTCCGCATGGACAAGCCATTGTCGACGAAGTGAAAGCTAAGTGCGGGATTGAGATTATCGAAGGAACCCATCCGTATCAACACGTGGGAGCCATCTTTGGATAGTCTTGCCCGAAGCGAGTTGTTCAAGCGAACTCTGCTCGATCCTTTCTGCTGAGAGGCTCATGCTCATTCAATGAGCAAAGATGAGATGATTGTGGCGCAAATGGCCGTTGTCAATGGCGTATCTGCAAGTGGTGTGTGAACCACGACACCGGTGTTGGTTGTTACTCTCAGAAGAAGATGGAAGAGTTTCGTCAGGAATCAGAGTCACGAACTTGTCAGCAACGAAGGCCGAAGTTTTCCCGAGCTAGCTTGCTACTCGAAGTTAGAGCGCAAGAAGTTTGGCCATGGAGCGCCAACCTTCATCCGCAAAGTTTTGTAGCCTTGCAGAATCGCTGTCGGAATAAGATGATCACTTGTTTCCTACACCCAGAATGCCCCGTATCTTCGGTCCTTGGTTTATGGGAACATTCATGTGTCGAACTACTACCACGTGACCGCTCGGATAACCCTTCTTGTTTGGATTGTTGGAGCTGGCGTAATCGTTCGTGACAACAGCCCTACGCACCCGTACGCAATCCCCCCAGAGACCCGTCTCGACCAGTCTATATTTTATTGGTTTGGTAATTGATTTACAGGCTTCCATGGCCGTTTTAGACCAACCTAGCATGGTCAGCTCATCCTCACCCCAGCTCAAGATGGCAAAGTAACCGATCTTGCTGTCGGTGATTTTGATAGCCTCATCGACGTACATATCAACTGCGATCTGCCAATCCTGAGTCGCAATCATTTTCATTTCTTCAAAAAAATCAGCCATCTTAAGTTCCCCTCTTCTTTTTGATGTCTAAGCTGCTGGATCTACTTTGCAGCCACTTTTGTCTGCCGTAGCAGAAATCGACCCCGTTCATCCTGGGGCAGTTGCTGTAATGAGAACAGTCCTCGCACTTCATCTTCTGTGATTCCTGCCTATCCTCAAGGGCCTGTTCGCCCGAGCACAGGTCTTTGGGTTTAATATCCAAAGCTAAGGCCTTTGTTTTTCTTGATCAGAAGCCGGCCCCTTTGCTGCGTTGCGGGTACAGCGAGCATAAGCTACTTTGTCGATTGGCTGACACTGATGCCAACTTCCTTTCAAAGAGGAAATCCAAGTGTCTGGGGGCACGCTGTTTTTAGCTGTAGTAATGCGTAAGAGCGTAGGCTCCGGCGATTGCTGAATATGCCACGGGTAGCCTCTGACCTCACCGGTAAAATCTTAATGATCGGATTTTATCTGTCAACTGGTATTTCAGGAAAAATTTTATATAAGCTTTATTTGAGAGGCCCGCTGCCTGCCGCAGATTCTATGCGACATGCTACAACTGTCTTTCAATCATGCCTGTTAATTCTACTCCCGATTCCTGAGGTGTTCCACCTACCAATATCTTTCTATCTCGAATGACTATGTTTCCAAAAGCGAGTTCTCGGATCGCGTTCCTAAGCAGAGGCAGTTCCCGGATTTCACCTTCCGCACGGATTTTCTTGAACAGTGGGTGGTTTTCCCGCTCTTCTCTCGACGATTCAGGTTGGACGTCCTTTTTCCATTGATCCCATAGTTCGTCCCATCCCTGACCGCGTATGGCAAAACGGCAGTACGAGATCACAGGTCCTCGGTCCAGAGTCTTGGTGACTAGGTGAACCATTATCCCATGCTCTTGAGCCCCTTCTGCTATCAGTTGATGTATGACCTCCTGCCACGTTCCGCGCGGCCCCCACGGGAGCGCGGGGTGTATGTTCACCAGGACCATGCCATCAAGCTCGGGATCACCGATTATGAGCATGTAACCCGCCATGATTACTATATCCGCCGGCGGAAGCACGTTCACAACCTTCATGACTTCACGCCCGAAGAGATTTCTCCATTCTTCGAGAGCCGGCGAGGCCTCTGCAGCGGAAGGACTTTCCGCTATGCCGCGTTTACGCAGCTCCGGCATGAAGCGCACATGAGAAAATGTCCCGACAGGAATTTTCAGGCTCGCAGCGAGATCGAAAAACATTTCTCGCTGGAAATACTCGTCGTTGGGTGAGGCATCGCCGGTGTCGCGGTGAGTGAATATCCATTCAATACTCGCTGGAATTTTGTTGTTCGTCAGATCGGCGTAAACGGTCTGCAGCAAGTTCCTGGCCGCAGGATCGCGACCTGTGGATAACCAACCCATTTTCAAGGCCATCAGTTAATTACCTTTCTGGAGGATCTTGTGCTATCGGCATGCCTCAATGATCAAGAGTTTTTGGAAGGGGGGTGCTGGGGGAAGCGTTTTGCAAAAAGGTTTCCCTCCGCAACTACTCTTTCCCAAACTTCTTCGTCCTTGCGACCGCCTCATCGCCTGAGTCTTGGATCGAGGGTGTCGCGGATTCCCTCGCCCAGGAGGTTATAGCCCATGACTGTTATAAGTATTGCCATGCCTGGAAAGAGTGACAGCCACCATGCGATTTCTATGTTGTCCTTGCCTTCGGTGAGCATGTTGCCCCAGGACGGGTCAGGAGGCTGAACCCCGATACCCAGGAACGACAGGCCCGATTCCACAAGCACGGCGGAAGCTACGCCCAGAGTCGCGGCAACTAGCACCGGAGCCATTGCATTGGGAAGAATATGCAGGAAGATGATTCGAAAATCACTCGCACCTTGACTGATCGCGGCTTGCACAAAGTCACGCTCGCGTATTGTGAGAAACTCGGCTCGGACGAGACGCGTCACACCCATCCAGGAAGTAACCCCGATGACGATCATTATGTTCCATATGCTAGGGCCGATGAACGCAATTACCGCAAGGATCAGAAAGAACGAGGGGAAGCAAAGCATTATGTCCACGAATCTCATTATGATCCGGTCCACAATGCCTCCGTAATATCCCGAAATCGCCCCAAGTACCACTCCGATAAGGGTTGAGATTCCAACAGCCACGAAGCCGACGCTCAGAGAGACGCCCGATCCGAAAATAATCCTGGAGAGAACGTCTCGGCCCAGAATGTCCGTACCCAACAGGTGCACGCGACTTGGTGGAGTGAGCACGTGGGTGGTGTCTATGAGTTCCGGTGAATACGGGGCCAGATATCGAGCTAGAATAGCGACGGTAAACAATACCAGAACCACGAAAAGACCGACCATGGCCATTCTATTCTTGGCCAAACGAGTCGTAAAATCTCCGGTGAATATTGCCATAGCTGTTTAGATCCGATTCAACTTTTGTATTGAGACGAGCATCTTCATGGGAGGTCAGTCCGACACGCGGATTCTCGGGTCCGCCAACGAATAGAACAGGTCTGCCAACAGGTTGCCCAGGAGCGTAAGAACAGCTCCAATCACCAGTATTCCCATTATTGTAGGGTAGTCTCTCATCATGACTGATTGATAAAAAAGTTGTCCCATGCCAGGTATCGCAAAAATGGTTTCGAAAATCACGCTCCCGCCGATGAGGCCCGGAACGGAAAGCCCCAGAATCGTTATCACCGGGAGCAAAGCGTTTCGGAAGGCGTGCTTGAATATGACCGTCCGCTCGTCCAGCCCCTTTGCACGGGCAGTTGTTATGTAGTCCTGCCGAATAACCTCGAGCATGTTGGATCTCATGTACCTGCTCATTCCGGCAAGCCCTCCGAAAGCCGAGATAAATACCGGAAGGATCAAATGCTTGGCAATGTCGAGTACTCGCCCCATAGTCGAAAGCTCCCCGTAGTTCAAGGATCTGAAGCCTGAAATAGGAAGCAAATCAAGTTGCACTCCGAATAATATCATCAACAACAATGCAAGCCAGAAAGACGGTATGGCAAACCCCAGAAAAACAAATACTGTTGTCGCCTTATCAAAAATTGAATTCTGCTTCACGGCCGACATTACCCCAATCGGAATAGCCACGGCGAGAATTAAGATCATCGACAAAATGTTTATTAGTAGGGTTATGGGTATGCGTTCCGCTATCTTGTCTATTACCGGCCTGTTATCCTGAGCAAACGAGCGGCCGAAGTCCAACATGAGCATGTTTTTCAGCCATTTGCCATACTGAACGTACCAGGGTTGATCCAAGCCGTAATGGGCGCGAATACGATTTATAGCTTCTTCGTTCATGTTGGGGTTAAGATCCGTCACAAGGCTTGTGGGGTCACCCGGTGCGATCTTCATCACTCCGAAAGAAATGATGGTGATTCCCAGCAAAACCGGAATCATTAGCAAGAGCCGCTTTCCTATGTAACGAATCATTTTACCTCAAGGCTCAATGTGGTATTTCTGAAGGTGTTTCGGAACATACCATTTGATGAAATCATAACCTATGCCTATGGGCGCGGGGACTATTCCGTAAAACCGGGAGCTGATAATCGGCAACGTGTCCTGAACGTACAGAAAGGTGTACGGCTGATCTTCCGCAATGATTTCCTGGAATTTGTCGTAGTATTTTTTTCGTTCCTCAGGTTCGTAAACCGAGGCCCCCAGATCTAGAAGTTCATCTACTTCGGGGTTCTGATACGTGATGAAATTGAGTTCCCTTTCTCCCGTTTTCTTTGAGTTCCAAATGTCTATCTGATTCGGGTCTATTCCAATGCCCCACCCCAACAAGCAGGCTTCGAAATTTCGCTTGTTTATGAAGTTCTTCAGGAACGCCGCCCATTCTATCACGCGGATCTTCACGTCTATGCCCACCTTCTTCAGATCGCTCTGGATTATCGTGGCTGCGTTCTTGCGGAGGTCGTTGCCTTGGTTTGTTATGATGGTGAATTCAAAGGGTTTGCCATCCTTCTTGAGCACGCCGTCACCATCGTCTTTCCAGCCTGCTTCAGCCAACATTTGCTTAGCCAAATCCGGATTGTACTGAAATTTCTTCACATTCGGGTTATACCACATTGTATCAGGCTTGTACGGCGAGTAAGCCACCTGACCGAGCCCCAGAAGCACACCTTGAACTATGCTTTCCCTGTTTATTGCCAAAGTAAGGGCTTGCCGGACCTTTTTGTCCTTGAATTTCCAGTCCTGGAGGTTGTATCCCAGGTATGTGTACCCGAATGCAAGATACTTGTATTTCTTGAAACTTTCCTCGAACCACTTGGTATTGACTTGCCTTGTGTACTGGAGTGGCGTCAATCCCATCTGATCGATTCTCCCGGCTTTGAGTTCAAGGAACTGGGTGGCAAGGTCGGGAATGACCCTGGTGAGCACCCTGTCGATGTAGGGCCTGCCTTCAAAGTACTGGTGGTAGCTGTTGAGCTCTATTTTTTCGCTGGTCTTCCATTCTTTGAACCTGTATGGGCCGGTTCCAATGGGATTTCTCTGTAGCGGGCTTTGTGTAACTTCCTGCCCCTCGAGAAGGTGCCTGGGATGAACGGCCTGTCCCCACGATCCCAGCGCAGGGGCATACGGCTTGTCGTATGTGACTTCCAACGTGTAATCGTCCAGTATGCGGAAATCTTTCACTTTAAGAAAATCCGTGGCGTACGCTGTCGGGGTTTTGGGGTCCACATACAGCTTGTATGTAAACTCAACGTCCTTTGCAGTGAATGGTGTCCCATCCTGCCAGAGCACGTTTTTCTTCAGGAAGAATCTTATCTTCAGATTATCTTCTGAAATTTCCCATTTTTCGGCCAGTTCCCCGGTGAGCCTGATATTTTTGTCGTATTTCACTAGACCATTGTAAATGAGGCCCGTAATATCGAAGCTCCCGGAATCCGATGCCAGAACCGGAAGCAAGACCGATGCGTCGCCGATGCTCCCTCGAATGATCATGTCCCCGTACGCGGGCTTGTCGTCTTTCTGCGGAACAGCCTGACCCGACGCCTGCTTTTCGACGGATGGGTTTGAACCGCCCCCGCAGGCGGCCAACGGAACAATTATTGACAAGACTGCCAAAAACCGCGTTAGGTTAGTCATGTTGCCCTTCAGCTCATTTTCCGAGTACTTTGCTCGTTTCTGCGAGGACTATAGTAAAAATAGGGAAATCCAGCAAGGGTCTACGGAACCCCGCTCAACAGAGATGTCGAATTGCGGAAACGCTTGCAGGAGTTGAATCGACTTGGTAATTTGATCTCGTTTTGTAAGGCCCCGATTGTCCTACGTAGGGCCGCCGCAGGCCGCGGCAAATCCGAAACGGAGGAAGTCAACTTTGGAAGAAAAAAACCTGTCCGAAAGTCAGCGCAAATGGCTGGAAGCTTCCAGAAAAATAGGACCGGGAGCCATGACAAAATCGGAACGCCAATTGCTGGAACGCCTTTACGCAGAAATGCTTCCCAAGGAACAACAAGAGCTTCAGCAATACTTACAGGAAGAATTCCAAAAGAAAGTGGCCGAACAACAAGGAGGAGAGGATCCCACAGAAAAAATGCTCGGCAAGACTTGGGCTACTCCTTCCAAGAAGTTGATCTCCGCTATATCGAAAGCCCAACCGCCGAAGCCAAGCGGTACTAATAAGGATCCTCAATGAACGGCATCAATTCAAAGGAGCTATAAATGCTGGACATAGCCTTTATTCGCAGCAATCCCGAAATCATAAAAGAAGGCATTCGCAAGAAGCGAATGAATACGGATATAGACGAACTCCTCTCTGTTGACGAGGAGGTGCGTAAAGTCAGAGGCGAAGTCGAAGCTTTTCGCGCGGATCGCAATAGAATTTCGAAAGACATCCCGAAGCTCAAAGGTGAGGAAAAGGATCAGGCTCTGGCCAAGGTCAAGGCAGCCAAAGACGGCCTTTCCCGGTTTGAACCCGAACTCAAGAAGTTAGAGGAGCAATTCGAGAAGCTGATGCTTATGGTTCCGAATCCTCCTTTGTCCATTGTCCCCGAAGGCGAATCCGACGACGACAACGTGGAAGTCAGACATTTCGGAGAACCCACAAAATTCGACTTCCAGCCCAAAGACCACCTGGAACTCGCTGAGTCTCTCGACATAGTTGATATGCCCAGGGCCGTGAAGTTTGCGGGCGCTCGCATGTACTGCCTCAAGAACGAGGGAGCCCTGCTGGAATTCGCGCTTTTCAAGTTTGCACTGGAACTGCTCGTGTCCAGAGGATTCCAGCCGATGATCGTGCCTCAACTCGTCCGACGCGAAGCCATGATCGGCACAGGGTTCTTTCCTCTGGGCGAAGAGGACACGTTCTATGTGGAAAAAGACGATCTTTATCTCATCGGTACCTCGGAAGTCCCGCTGGTTTCCTACCATATGGACGAGATACTCAACGAAAAGGATTTGCCCAAGCACTATTGCGGCTATTCAAGCTGCTTCAGAAGGGAAGCCGGCTCGTACGGCAGAGATACCCGAGGTTTTTACCGGCTGCATCAGTTTAACAAGGTGGAGCAGGTCATAATCTGCGTGAATGACCCCGAAGTATCTATGGTCGAGCACAGGCTGCTACTGAGCAATTCCGAAGCCTTGATGCAGGCGCTGGGTCTGCCTCACAGAGTGGCTCTCGCTTGCGGGGCCGAAATCGGCCAGGGGCAGGTGCTCAAACACGAGATCGAAACCTGGATGCCGAGTAGGAACAGGTATTCCGAGACCCATTCTTGCTCCAGCTTGCATGAATTCCAGTCCAGGCGGCTCAGGATAAGGTGGCGCGGAAAGAACAGCAAAGTGAATTATTGTCACACGTTGAACAACACAGCAGTCGCGTCCCCCAGGATACTGATACCCTTGTTGGAGAACTTCCAGAACGAGGACGGTAGCGTCACCATTCCGGAAGTGCTCAGGCCTTACATGACCGGAATGGAACGCATAGAACCGAAATCCAAGTGAGATAGTTTATTCGTCCTCGTTCCCTGGCAACGGCCTGGGAATGGGCTCCATGGAGCTAAGAGAAATAAGGTAATTTATGATTAGTTTAAAGAAAAATCACGATAGGCGGATTCGACGGGGACACCTCTGGGTCTTTTCCAATGAAATCGCAGATCCGCCTGTTTCTCGATTGGAACCGGGCTCAACCCACGAAATGCGGGACGCCTCAGGCGAATTCCTTGGCATGGTTTATGTCAATCCCAGCAGCCTTATCGCCGCGAGAATCCTGTCCAGAAGAAGAACGCTTATAGATGAGGATTTTTTCAGGGAGCGAATACTCTCCGCTCTCGAGCTTAGGAAGCGACTTTTTCCTTTCCGGGAATCTTTCAGGCTCATTTTTTCGGAAAGTGATTTACTACCGGGTCTTGTAGTGGATAAGTACGGTTCCGTCCTAGTTGTGCAGAGCCTCACTGCGGGCATGGACGCACTGCTGGAACAGGTGGTAGGGGTCCTCGTCGACTTGCTCTCTCCGGATGCAGTCTACCTGAGAAACGATTCCCCGATGCGTTTGCTGGAGGGTCTTCAGCAGGAAAAACGACTGGCGTACGGAACGCTTCCAGACAACGTTACAATAGTTTCAGGAGCTCTCAGACTCCTGGTCGACGTTGTTGAAGGCCAAAAGACAGGCTTTTTCCTGGATCAGGAATCCAACAGACTGCTTATGGACGGTTTCACGTTTCTTGGGGCTCGGGTGCTGGACCTATTCAGTTACACCGGAGCGTGGGGCTTGCATGCCGCAGCCGCTGGCGCGGGTGAAGTCACAGCGGTGGACACCTCTGAGCGAGCCCTGGGCATTGCCGAGGCGAATGCGGAAACGAACGGCCTTGCCTCGAAATTCAGATCTGTGAGAGAGCCGGTTATCGATTTCTTGAAAAAGACTCACGAGACATGGGACCTCATAGTGCTTGACCCGCCGGCTTTCATAAAAAGCAAGGCACACCTCAAAGAAGGAATAAAGGGCTACATCGACGCGAACCGCCGTGCGCTGACCAAACTGAATCCGGGTGGAATACTTGTGACATGCTCGTGTTCGCATCACCTGGACACCGAGTCTTTTGAACAAGCCATATTAGCCGCTGCCCGTCAGAGCGGAAAAGAATTGAGAATACTTGATGTGCGAGGTCAAGGACCTGATCATCCGTTTCTCTTGACCATGCCGGAAACCAGATACCTGAAACTCATTGCGGCTCAAGCGGTCTGAAAAAAGCAGCATCGTCTAATACGAATTCGCAATCAAAGAAGCAAAATCGGAGAAACCCTTCTTGTAAGAAGTGTTTCCCTGAACCCCTTACTGCTTTGAAAGCGCATAGGTATAAGACAGGTCTTCGTGAGAAATGCGTTCAAACGGACAGCATAAGGACCATCGGTCGTCCTAACGGAGAAGAATAATGAGTGCAAAACATCCTCTCACGATATTAGGAGCTATGGTCCTACTGGCTATCGCAATGGTTTCCTTCGGCAATGCTCAATCTTCCGACATGGGTGACCAACGGGAGCTTTGTCTTCAAGACTGCCGCCAATGGATGGGCGAGTTCGGCGGATTCAGAGGCGGATTCAGGGGAGGCGCTTCCGATGCTCAATGGAGACTCTATGCCCGATGCGTGGAACGTTGCGAGAGGAAATTCTGGAAGGAATTCGACGAGACGTTCAGGGAGCAGTAGACACTCTGTTTATAGCAAATGCCAAAATTCATGTCCGAAAATACCCGGAAAACCCGCTTTTTGAAAAAAGCCGGTTTTCCGGACCTTTCCGGCAAAAACCTTTATCATACTAACAATGTAGGTCTTTTTCATTCTGCACGTAACGTACTAACCTGTTAACAGGAATCGGTCTTGTAACGGACAAAACTTTTGGCAAACCGTATAATCAAAGCAGATTCTTGTGCTGCGAGGTGATAATCCGCTGGTCACCTGCTTTCCACAACCACAAAAGCGCAGGCAATCTCAGAAGTGTGAGACAATGAAACGTGAATAGCGGCTACATTCATATTCTCAGCCACCGCTAGAGCTTGCGCAGCCAACACTATTTCCGGCCGATTTCTCTCTCCGCCACGTACGAACACGGTTCCCGGGCTGACACCCTTAGTAAAACCCGTTCCGAGCGCCTTGGCAAGAGCTTCTTTTGCAGCAAACCTCACTGCATAGCTCTGGGCCGGGGTTGCAGCTTCTCGGCACGCCCTTATTTCTTCCGGGGAAAACACCCTGGTAACGAATTTTTCTGCCCATCTACTGCGGAGAATTCTCTCCATGCGCGAGACCGTGACAAGGTCGACCCCTACACCGAGAATCACGTGCCGACCCTTTCTCTAATCACAGCGTCCGCGACTCTGCACGCTTGCACCGCGGACCGGACATCGTGCACCCGAACTATGGAGGCCCCACGCAGGATGGAGGCTGTGACTGCAGCGAGTGTTCCCAGCTCACGATTAGCTGGAACAGGCTCATTGAGGATTTTTCCAAGGAACGCCTTTCTAGAGGGACCAACCAGTATCTGCTTCCCCAACGTGCTGAAAAGGTCCAGCCTGTTAATCAATGTGAGGTTCTGATCGAAGGTTTTGCCGAATCCTATGCC
>JACRDE010000305.1 GCA_016212935.1 Desulfomonile tiedjei
AGAAGAGAACTTCGCGGAAGGGGAAAGCAACACGCCGCCATCGCTGGAAATTTTGCGTTACATGTCCATGGCGGTGATCCTGGTTTATCACAACCGGCGCAACCTCGTCCGAGAATCATTAAAGCCCATGAGTCCCTCCGTCGGAGTACCGCAGACAGTCCCAACGGTTCACGATTACGTTATTCGTGTCGATCGCACAGTGTTTGAGGCTCGGTTGGAAGAAGTCCAGCCGCCTCACAGATGGAGGATGACGATAGATGGCAGAATTCACGAAGTCGTAGCCCCGGAATTCGAGTACTACCGACGCCGTCTGAAACTGGCCATAGACGGGGTCTCCCATATGTTCCGACTTCAGTACGAGAATAACCACATAAGGGCTTTTTTTTGCGGAGTGGTTCGAACCTTCGAAATATACGACCCTCGGGAGTGGGGCCTCGCCCATTACATGCATAGAGAACGAAAGGTCGTGCATGAAAACGTATTGAAATGTCCCATGCCTGGCCTGGTTACAGAAGTGTGTGTGGAAGATGGGGCATACGTACGGCGCGGCCAAGAGATGTTGCGCATGGAATCCATGAAAATGGAAACCGGTGTAGCCTCCCCGATTGACGGGCAAATCGACAAAATAATGGTTAGAAGCGGTGATGCCGTGGAGACCGATCAGGTTCTCGTGGTGTTCAAGGCATGAAGCAGGCTTTCAACCGGACCGCTCCTGCTTTCTGCATCGATTAACATCTGTTTGCTTTCAAACCGGAAAAAATGAGGACGGTCCAAGGCGACGGCCTGCTACGCAAAAAACGTGCCGGCTTCTGTGACCGCTGTTCACACTTGCCTGAAAGCCATTCGCTTCAAGGGCCTCACTTCCGGCGTTTGATACCGAAGCGCTTTCAAATGAGTATCACGGTCGCTGTGCAATATGGGGGTCTCTTGAACGCAGGCCAGCTGGCTTAGCGTCCCCCGAAGTGAATCCGATTGTACTCGGCTTCTATTTTTCCCTTGGCCTTGCAAGAATACTCTGAAAATTGTCTCCCAATATCGCTTTCTGAAGGCTGCCCTGGATGCCGGATTTCTCTAGTTCCTTCAGGTACCTGGAAAGCGGCAGCAATGGGAAATCACTGCCGAAAACGATCTTGTCAGGGCCCAAAATCTTGCTTGCGATCTCGAATATCCTGGAATCGTACAGGAACGGCGAGGCAGCGGTGTCTAAGTAAGTGCGGGATAGCACCGCTGCAACTTCAGGCATTAAGCCGTATACGAAAACTCCGCCTCCAAAATGCGCAAGGATGAAATCTAAGCCTGGATGGGCCTCTATTATTCCTACCAGGGCGTGAAAATCCACCGGTATTTTACCGGGATAGTGATGTCCAACAGGCTCGTTAACGTGAATCATCACCGGCACGCCAGCGCTTTCAGCAATTTTGAGGCACGGGCTTAGTGCCTCGAAGTCTGAGGCACTCCAACCGCGATCGTACACCGCAAGTTCACCCAGACCCGCGAACCCGCCTCGTACGGTCCGTTCGGCTTCCCTGGCGTTCTGCTCGTCCCCTGCGGTCGAAAGCACAGCAAAGGGAATTATCCGGTCAGGATAGCGGTGGTGAAAATCCCAGATCTCATCGTTGTTTTCCGCAATCCTACGATGGTCCTCCCAGGGGAAGCCAAATACCACCGCCTTTTCAATTTCCGACCGGTCCATGTATTCGATTATTTCCGACTCGGACGCCAGCTTGGCCTTCTGCGAAGAATAAAGGCTTCCAAAAGCGCGATCGCTTTGAACGAAAGATGTGCGATCTTGCCGGGCCCTTTTGGGTAACAGATGGACGTGGCAATCGATGATCATTTGAGGTTTCCAAAATCAGAAGCAACTTCATCCAATTCGATCTGAGCATACCCTACCAACAGAACCGATACAATATCAGGGAGCAATGCGTCCAGATAAGTTTCGAAAAAACGAAACCCGGCGAAGCTAATTGTCTGCCGCCGGGGTTCATGGTTTGGGATAAAATGGGTTGGAGGCTCAAGAGTAACTGATCTTTACAATGCTTGTCAAGAACAAACTGGTTGGACAGCCCGAATAATTGATTCGCTTTCTGAGCCTTTATCCAAGGGCATGCGCTTGACAACGGGGTATCAATACATAATTATTCAACAGCAGACGGATCGAAGACATCCCTTTGCGCCGGGTACGATCCGGATTCCTATTCTAGGCCTGTGGTCCGTCGATTCTGGGGAGGCTCCGGTATGGCCGGTAAGGATCTATATGCAGCTCTGGGCGTCAAGAATGACGCGACTGCCGCTGAAATCAAGAAGGCTTATCGCAAACTCGCGAGAAAGCATCATCCAGACGTGAATCCTGGCAACAAGGAAGCCGAAGAAAACTTCAAGAAAATTTCCGAGGCACACGACGTACTGTCTGATCCGGAGAAGCGCAAGATTTACGACGAATTTGGCGAAGAAGGACTCCGGGCCGGATTCGATCCCGGGCAGGCGCGACAATTCCGACAATGGCAACAGGCTGGCCGGTCGGGGCGCACTACGGGCGGTCCAGGGTTCTCAGCGGAGTACTTCACCGACCAAGATGGGACTCGTTATTCAGGATTCGAAGACATGTTCAGCGATATTTTCGGAGGTGGGGCGCAAGGAAGAGGACCTTCCAAAGGTAGGGACATTGAAAGCTATCTTGAAATAGATTTTCTTACAGCAATCGATGGCGGCACAACTCGGGTAACCCTGCAGACATCCAGACCGTGCCCGAGATGTAGCGGCACTGGGCGGGTCTCGACTGGTTCTGAGGCAGTTTGCAGGACCTGTGGCGGAACCGGCCAGACCAGGGTTGCCCAGGGGCCTTACAACTTCAGCCAGACGTGCCCGGATTGCGGTGGTACCGGCCGATCTGGTGAACCATGTCCTGAATGTCGAGGAGCAGGAAGCGTTCCCTCAACTGAAACCATTGATGTTACCATTCCAGCCGGGGTAGACGAGGGATCCAAAATCAGACTTGCAGGTAAGGGTGAGCCGGGGAGGGCAGGCGGTCCTCCGGGAGATCTGTTCATAATTATGAGGGTGCGACCTCATCCAGTGTTCAAGCGAGAAGGCGATTCACTGCAGGTAAGTTTGCCGGTCACCATAGGAGAAGCAATGAACGGAGCTGAAGTAACCGTTCCAACTCCCACGGGACCCGTGGAACTTAAGATCCCACCCGGCACGAGATCGGGACAGCGTCTCAGATTGAAGGGAAAGGGCGTTCCCAATCTCAAGACGAAGCAGCGCGGCAACATGTTCGTGACGATTAGCATTCAAATCCCGAACACCCAAGACCCGGAAGCACGATCGGCCGCTTCCACTTTGGACCGGTTCTATGACGGAGATGTACGCAGAGAAATCCGGCTCTAGCTTAGTCGGTCCAACCAACCTGGAAGACCTGGGTACGAATTCGATTGAATCAGGGAAACGAAATGGAGCAAGATTACTACTTCAGAGGGCAGGTGATAGAGATTTTCGGATTTGATGAGGACTTCCTCAGTGAGTTGGAGGCTGAGGAATTGGTTTGCTCCGCGGAGCTGGAAGCAATTCCCGAACGGGTTTTTCTTCCCGATCAATTTGATCGTCTGAGAATAATCTGTAATCTCATTAACGAATTGGAAGTGAACATGGCCGGTGTGGAAGTGATTCTGCAAATGCGGGAAAACATGATACGCATGCAGCGTCAGTTCGACGAGATCCTGGGAACACTCGTACGGGAACTCAAAGGCAGATTGCCCAGGTAACACCTATGATCTTTCCAGCAGCTAGTAACAAGTTTTGTGTCAGGAATGCCGTTTTCCACCGAACGGAGCGCACGGAGAGCTGCGGCTGCCAGCTTCTATGGGACAGGCGCCCTCGGGGGCCATTCCATGTTATCGGGATGTCTGACCCTGGACACAGAACTCACAGTAGTTGCTTCAGACGGCGGCCCGCTCAATGCATCCGATGATCCGATGAGGGAAACCTTTTGTTATCGTCCAGAACAATGAAAAGGCTGCTTTCTCACGGTTTGCTAATTCTCATTCTGCCCTATTTCTGTTTTGCAGCGTCCGAACCTAATCCCGTCCGGCTGTTGAAGCAGGCGAAAGCTGAAGAAGATCCGGCAAAGCGCATCGAAATACTGGACAAGGCCCTGACTGATCAGTCCCTTAAAGGAGATTTACTGTCTGCTATTTTCCTGGAACGGGCTATGGCTTACAAAGCTCTGCAGGATTGCTTTCACGCGATAGAGGATTTCAATTCCTCTATGGCGCATTCCAGGAAGTCTTCCCCTGCTCTGCTGGAAAAAATCCATTGCCTCATACTCGTGGATCAGCTGGACGAGGCATCCCGTGCCTTGGAATCAATGCTGCTCGCCGGCCCGGGCAGTGCCCAGGCGTACGTGCTGAAGGGGATGATCTATGAAAAGGAGGGGTTCCTATCCAAAGCAGAAGATGAATACTCTAGAGCCCTCCACTATGAACCCAACTCTTCGGTGGCCCTGGACAAACGATCCAAGGCCCTGATGAAAGCGGGTAAACCTCGTAAAGCCCTGGACGACATCAACGCTTTGGCAAAATTGGCCCGCAACGACCCTGAAGTTTTCATGACCCGCGCCATGATCCATGTGAAGCTGAAGGATTATTCTGCGGCCCTTGCCGATTACGGGCAAGTTGAGACCCTGTCCCCTGGGAACGATAGAGTGCTCAAGGAGAAGGTCCTGGTTTTTTTCAAGACTGACCAACCTCAGAAGGCGCTCGAAGCCCTGTCTGCGCATATTACAGCAAACCCGGACGACGTAGAGGGTCTCGTTCTGCTTGCCAGATCCCAGATACTTCTAAAGAATCCATCCAAAGCTGATGCGATTCTGAGACAGGCACTTACGAAGAAACCTTTGTTTGCTCCTGCCTATCTTTATCGCGGGCTTGTGGTGCGCAACGACGATCCTGACGCCGCGCTTGCAAACCTCAATAGGGCGCTGGAACTAGATTCGTCACTGGTGGATGCTTACAAGGAACGAGCCCGGATTTTTACCGATCTCAATGAGCCGGTCAGGGCAGCGGCAGATCTCACGGCAGCTGCTGACTTGGACCCGGCTGACGGCGAGATATTTGCCATGCGAGCCTTGTCCTTAGTGAGGAGAATGCTCTACGACGCGGCTATAGCCGATTTTACAAGGGCCTTGGAGTGCCTTCCCGGAGATAATCGGATACTCTACGACAGGGCCGTTACGTATTATCTAAGAGACGATTCACAGCAGGCCTTGGCCGACATTGATGCCCTGCTTCAAACAAAACCCGACACTGCCCGCGCACTTAGCCTCCGCGGAGTTTTGAATTTCAGTCTCGGCAAGCAAGCCCAAGCCCGCGACGATTTCGACAAAGCGGTCTCAATCAGTCCCAACGATCCACAAGTCAGGAACAATCGAGGGTTCTTCTTCTACCGAATAGGAGAATTTGGAGCTGCCATGGAAGACTTCAGTCGCGCGCTCAAGGCGGATGCAAATTACGCTGTTGCCCGGCATAATCTGGGGTTGACCGTGAACAGGAAGGAATCTGATGAGTCAGGTGATAATCCGGCAGCGAATTGATGATCCCCTCTCGAAGCAAACCTGGGAGGCAGGACCAGACGAGAACACTCTGTCAGTGTAACCGCGTCCGGGGCGTCCGTGTATGCGGTTTACCATGTGATTTGTATATCTGAGATGGACGGTCACCATGAAAAAGAAGTATCTGGGGATTCTTGCAGACCTGGACGGAACCATGAACAGGGGCCGGGAGCTGATTCCAGGGGCCGACGTTGTATACAGGAGAATCTCCAAAAGAGGACTACGATGGATATTCATTTCCAATAATGCCACCAGTCTTGCCTCTGATCTCGCCAGACGCATCACGGATCTCGGTATCCCTGTTGACGACGGTCAGGTGGTGACATCTGCTTCCGCTCTTATGCAAGCCTTGTCGGGAGAATATCGCGGTGCAAGAATAATGGTGCTGGGCGAAGACAAGCTCATCGGAGGGGTGCGAGCTTCTGGGTGCGAGATCAGCATTGATCCTTCCGCAACGGACATTGTGGTCGTCGCTAAAGATACCGGCTTCACATACGATAAACTCGAAAGGGCTTACCTCGCGATTCGGAATGGGGCTCGGTTTTGGGCCACAAATATGGATCCGACTTTTCCGGTCCCCGGGGGCTTTCTGCCGGGCGCAGGTAGCATAGTAGCCGCAGTGGCGGCGGCAGCCGGACGCCCGCCGGATCGAGTCTTCGGAAAACCGTCCCCGGATATCGCCGACATTGCCCTGCGGCAAATGGATTTGGCGGCTGAATTGTGCCTGGTTGTCGGGGATCGAATGGAGACGGACATTCTCTTCGCAAGGAATGCTCGGCTGGACTCGGCTCTCGTGTTGACGGGTGCAACTTCAAGGTCGGACTTGAGACATTATTCATACGGTCCTGACTATGTGCTGGAAAGCATCACGGAACTTGAGACGCTACTGGACTCCAATGAATAGCGGGATGAGACTGAGCCAAGAGGATGAAGTCGCTTGAACGCGAATCATCTACCGTGAAAAAGATGATACAATCACAATATGCGATGCGTACCGGTGAATCACCGGGCGGAACCATCGGAAAGAAGTGGGCTGATCCGCCCTTCAAGGGGGCGACTAAGTGGCAAAACGGATAAAAATCTATTCAATAAGTACCTGCAAGCACTGCCGATGTGCGAAGAATCTTCTCATCCAGCGGGGAGCACGATTCGAGTGTCAAGATTTGGATTTGGCAGACAAGGACAAGGTTGCTTCCATTATGGAAGAAGTAAGGCGACTGAATTCGAAGTGCTCTTTCCCGACCATCGTTATCGGAGAGAAGGTGATTATCGGTTACAGAGAGGATCTGATAGAGGAGGCGCTTGATAATGAGTGAGGCTGAGAAGCTTTATGAAATGCTGAAGAAGACCCAGGAGCCTAAAGGTTTTTTTTTCAATAGAGACAAAGGCAGGGTCATCGAACTGCTCGAAGCCCTCTTACAGAACAAAGAGCGCTACGGGTACATGTCTTGCCCGTGTCGTTTGGCCTCAAGAAACCGGGATCAGGACAAAGACATTATTTGCCCGTGTGTTTACAGAACTGAAGATATTAAGGATTACGGAAGCTGCTACTGCAGCCTGTACGTCTCGTCGGACTGGAATGACAGAAAAATCTCTTGCGAATACGTTCCAGAAAGACGCCCCCCGGAAAAATACTGACAGCGCAGATCTTCAGGAAAGGCTATCGCCTAACGCAAAGCGAGAATCCTTTCGTAAGGGTATTCCCGCCGGATCAAGGCGCACATTTCTGCAAACTGGATTTCACGCAACCGCGGGCATCTATAGCCTGCATGACCGAATCAAGTCGTTGCCTTATTGAACCTTTTCTGAGCTTGTAATTCTTGATACGATCAATGCTGCCGGCTTCAATAGCTGAACCCAACACGGTATCGACCGTTTTCAGATCCTCTTGATAGTTCTCGGCCATTCGAATGAGTTCGCTGCAGGGCTTTACGACAAGGTCTTCGGAATGGCAAGGATTTGACCCAATCACGAAAATACAAACGAGAATCAGGCAGCACGGGAACACTCTTCGCATGATCCGAACTCCTTCCTGGACTGAGACGCGGCCCGATATGCTTCCGGGCCGTATTCGGAGTCCTTATATCATAATCTCAACTCAGCGCAAGAGTTTTATAAATTATAGATGATAGTTATAGTTATTAGTTAATGTAATGGTTCTATTTTCGCAGAGAGTTGCTTGATATTAGCTAAAGCGGGTCGTCTATATCACCAGGTTTCACGTCCGGAAAGGTTAGTCCTCTAAATTCACCGGTATCCAATCGTAGACAAATGGTCCTGGGACGCCCTTTGCCTTTGATGAACTCCAGCATTTGCGCGTCCACCCATTCCCATGCCGTGTTGAGGGTTTTCAGGCACCCTTCAGGAGCAGGAATTGTCCGGATCTCTCCATCATCCCAGGCGAAAGTGACCGCTCCGGGTTTCATGCTTTCCAGGATTTTCGGATCCCATATTGAATCGGAATTGCTCATTTTTTGACTCCATTCAGCAGCCCAAAATAGGGCCATATCTCAAATCATGATTACTACGCTCTGGATGACCAGGTAAAGGACAACAAGAGCCCCTGCTTTGCCATCCAGAGAGCGGAATTGCAGGGGTTCATACTCGGACCTGGATTGCCCCGGCTGAAAACCCCTTGCAGCCATAGCCTCAGCCAGAATGTCGGCGCGTCTGAGCGTGTTTGAAACAGCAGGAACAAGCACCGCCGCCAGGTTGGCCGCTCGGATCGCCGGGCCACCGCGCCCGAATTCCACACCGCGGGATTTCTGAGCATCTACTATATACCGCAGTTCTTGCTGGAGCAGAGGGACAAACCGCATGGCCAACAACAAGACCAGGCCTATTTCTTCCACAGGCAGAAAACGCCGTAAAGGTCGAGAAAGTCTGCGGCAAGCCCTGGTGATTTGAATCGGGCTCGTGGTGAACGTCAGGCACATGGAAAGCACGATCGCTTCTGCAAGTTGAAGAGTAAAAAAGAACCCCTTCCGTAGGCCTTCATCGGTGAACGGCAGCGACAGAGTGCCTGCAGTCATCGCAGTTCCCTCACGGACAAACAACACATTTGCAGCAGTCGCAAAAACCAGCATCCAGACGAAACGCTTCAGACTCCAGAACCATATTCGCACGCCTGCCGCGGTCAAAACCGCGATTGCCGCAGTCGCGACACAAGCGATCCCCTGGTTCAAGGGGCTCTTGAGCAAGAACACCGTACCGAGAATTATAACCATACCGGCGAGCTTAGTCCTGGGATCGAGCCTGTGGAGGGCCGAGTCTCCAGGAATATATGCGCCTATGAATATGTCTTGAATCATGCGGTACGTTCTCCGACATGGAGGCTTTCTTGCCTCAGATGAGGGAAGCTGATCCTACCGGAAGTGGTTCCACCCTTTGGCTGTCAGGTCGGCCCTGGAGTCATCCGGCCGAATCAGTTCCATTCTGCCGGTGTCGTTTGTTTCCCCAATTGGAATAAGGAAGAGCCCGTTTTGCAAGGCTGAGGCCAGCAGGTCCTGAAGACCCTCGGACTTCACAGAGGCCAGAAGAACGTAATCTTCCCCTCCGTGAAGCATCCAGCTCAATGGGTCTTTTTCCAATAATGAGGCCGCCTGGAGCAAGGGAGGGCTTTGTGGAAGTCTGTCTTGATATACGACTGCGCCGACTCCGGAATCTCGACATATATGGCCGAGATCGGATGACAGGCCGTCTGATACGTCTATCGCAGCATTACAAACACCCGATTGGGCGAGGAATCTTCCTTCGCTCACATGAGGCCTGGGCTCAAGGTGGGAGCGGATGAGGGGTAAGAAAATGGCCTCGGGTAGTGCGGCCTGAGATAGAAGAATCTCGGTCCCTGCGGCGGATTCTCCGGTTGGTCCCGTCAGTACCAGGATGTCACCCGGTCGCGCTGTGTGCCGAAAAAGCACTTGATCCACAGGGACTCGTCCCGTCAGAGCAACATTGATAACGAGATGTCCCTTGGATGCCGTGGTGTCGCCGCCAAGCAGGTTCACGCCGTATTGCCGTGCGATCTCAGACATGCCTTTATAGAAACCGTCCAGCCACTCGACATCGATATACTCTGGCACTGCAATGCTGATGAAGGCATCAAGCGGTTCACCTCCGCATGCTGCAATATCGGAAAGATTTACAGCCAAGGACTTGGCCCCGATCACTTGGGGCGAAGCCCAATCAAGAAGGAAATGCACCTTCTCGACCAGCAGATCCGTGGTGACCAGAAGATAGTCGTCGCCAGGGACAGACATCACCGCGCAGTCGTCACCGATTCCCTTGATCACCCCACTGGCTCTGATCGATCCCAGGGGAGCAATTCTGTCGATGAATCCGAATTCCCCGATTTCTTTCAGTTTCAGGCTGGTCTCCTTGGGCTTTTTCGCGCTATGCGGGCTTCAGCGTCTTGAGTCGGCTACCGCCTTCTTTTCAGGTAACTCTTGCCCCCGGGACTCGCTTTTAGCGGTTGCCTGGACTGGAGCTTTTCTTCGTCTCCGGGATTTTCGGCGCCATTTCCGCTGTACCCAGAAACCCTGGGTCGGGTCGATCCTGATCCATTCCTCAAACTTGTCGTGAAACTGCTGGCTGACGTTTATCAAATCCTGACGTTGATCGCCGGTCAATTGAATTCGGATTTCCTCGCCCACAATGCTCTGGTATCGGCCGTCATCCAGTCGGTAGGTGCAGAGAGGCATGATGCGGGCTTCGCCGTCAATTGCCATTTTCGCGAACACCTCGTTTGCCGGCGCGGGCGTTCCGAAAAAGTCGACGAATATGCCTCGTTCCGCGTCGCCTCTCTGATCGGCCAGGCAGGCCAGCATTTCACCTTTCTGAAGTCTCGGGATGATTTCTTTTACCGATCCCTTGTGGGGAAAAGTGGAAATTCCGGTATCTCCGCCCCCCCTGGAGAACAGGTAACGCGATATGAACGGATTCTTCATGCCTGTAACGATCAGATTGGTTTTCATCCCCAGGTGTTTCACCGTGGCCGCGCTCACCTCGAAACAACCGAAATGCGAATTCAGCAGCACAATGCCGTGTTTGCCGGGGAGCATGGTGAGATTGTAATTAAGCTTTCCGTCGAGGAGTATCCGTTCAGCCATTTCCTTTTCGGTCCATCTCCTGATGCGGAAAAACTCCACGCCCAATAAGCCGAGGTGCTCGAAGCTCTTGCGAGCAGTGCGTATTATCCATTCCGGAGTCTTTTCCTTGCCGAAGGCTATTGTCAAATTCTCGATCGCTGCCTTGCGCCTGTCCGGAACAAGCACGTACCCGAGCCTGCCTACGAACCTGCCCACGGCCATTGCAGCCGACTCAGGAATAATACAGAGAGACTCAACCAAGAGCCGAACAAGCTGGAAAATCAGGTAATCAACATAACGCTTGATACTCAGAGAGTTCATTTGCATGCTCCGTTTTGCAGGCCGGAGGATATCACAACTCGACCGCAATTTCCTTTCTGAAGATTACTGAGGATTTGGATTAATTGCAGTTCTTGAAGGAAAAGGCGGTCGCTTTAGGAATGCCGTCATTTCAGGGCGACGCGGAGATGTCCGCCTGAGAACACCCAGTAAGATGTTCGCAAATCCTCTCCATGTCTGCGCTAAGACCTGTAACCATGGGCCTTGCTTCTCTCGAACACAATGGCGTCCGCAAAGCGGGCGAATTCCGCGGGCGAAAGAGTCTCACCGCGGCGCGCGAGATCTATATTCGTTTCCTGTGCGGCCTGTATTAGTCCTTCATTCGAGATCCCGAACATTGTAGCGTTTCGCAAGGTATTTCTCAGTGTCTTTCGGCGTCCGGTGAAAGAAGCCTTTACGAGTGTGGTCAGCAGTCTCGGATCTGAGACCGTAACTGGAGGCGGATCCGGGAAACTGACGCTCAAGAAAGAAGACATAACCTCAGGCGCAGGGAAAAAGGCCTTACCCGGAATATGAAACAGGATTTTCACCTCCGCAGTTACTCCGAGAAGCACTGTGAGTACTCCATAGTCCTTTGTTCCGGGTTTCGCGACGAAGCGCTCAGCTACTTCACGCTGCAGCAGAATATGCAGTGACGAAAATGCGTCGCGGTTTTCTTGGAACATGAAGAGAAGTCGGCTTGAAATGTTGTACGGCAGATTGGCCACCACCCTGAGTTTGCCGATCCGCTGAGAAAGCGCCCTGAAATCAAACTTCAGCGCGTCCGCATGTATAAGCTCCACATCGGGAGAGCCCGAGAACTTGTCTTCCAGCACCCTGAAGAAGCCGGAATCAACCTCGAGGGCAACAACTTTTGCGCCCTTCTCGAGAAGCGCTTCAGTCAGTACGCCGAATCCCGCGCCAACCTCAACTATGGATTCGCCCGGCTCTAGCTGCGCTGCCTGAACGATCTTGCCAAGGTATTGCTTGCCTACGAGAAGGTTCTGCCCCATCCACTTTTTCGGGGTGAGGCCTTGTTCTCTGAAGGTCTTCTTTATTTCGGATACGGTGGACATGATGATAATTCAACTTGTCAGCGCTTTCGCTGTAATGAAATAGACGTCAGGAGTAGGAGTCGCCTCATCTTACAGATTGGGCTTTCGTGGGGCAGACTTTCTAGTCTGCCATTGGAAAGCGTTTGTGTCTGTAAGGTTGATATCCCGCCATCGGGTGTATCCCCGCTGAGACTGTAAACTTACCCTAAAATCTGAAATCCCTCAACTTCCGCCAATAAACTGAAGAATTACAACTAGTCAGTCAGTAGTGGAGCGAACTTGTCCCGGAGGACGTGAGCAAGCCGTGTCGGCAGGCTTTCCATGCCACTATTGGCATCTTGCTGCAGGCAGGCTAGAAAGCCTGCCCTAAAAAAGCTGTACGTCCCCAGAAAGCTGAATGGTCGCCAATTATCAACTTGCGGGGCAGGGCATCAACCCGAACCCCGCAAATAAGGGCAGATTCTTTCCTAGCATGCAGAATACTGTACGATTCGCCTACTCTTCCATGGACTCTATCACCAGTTCCATGACGGATTTCACGGTCACCGGCAAATCGTAGTGAGCCTGAATGTCCATGAGCTGAGCAAGGCACATCTGGCAGGAAGAGGTCACGATCTTTGCGCCTGTTGCCACTATCTGATCGCGCTTGCCCTTTGCGTTTGCCAGTCTCTTTTGGCCCATGTCCGTATTTTGGGCGACACTCCCGCCGCCTGCGCAACACAAGGCGTGCCTGCTGTGCGGGTCCATTTCCACATACTCGGCTGCAATATGCCTCAGGAGTTCACGAGGCGGCTCATAAATATCCAGTTTACGACCGACATTGCAGGGATCGTGGTACGTAACGCTCTCGTCGATCGCGCCTCTTCTCAGTTTCAGGGTTCCGTCCTTGAAATGGTGATGAGCCAGCTCAACTACCGACGTTACTTCAAACCCGAGCGGCTCTCCGATAACCTCTTCCGCATCCTTTTTGAGAATCTTATAACCGTGGCCGCATTCAGTCGACACCACGGCTTTGACCCCAAGCTTGCGGGCAGTATCGACGGTTCGCCGAATCAGCCACAGATTGGTCTCGTCGTCGCCCATGTAGTACGCCCAGTTGGAAATGTCGCAGAGATTGGATGCGAAAGTCCAGTCAGCATTTATCGCAAGGAAGAACTTGAGATAAACGGAAAATAAATGCGGCGCGGACGTGAATTCACGAGGGTTGGGTATGTACAGGTAATCCGCACCTTCTTTGTCTATCGGCACCTTGAATTCGTCTTCGTCCAAACCTTCGATCTCTCCTGCGGCATCTTCACCGAGCCACTCGATGTTCTCCACGAACTCTTCGGCGCTGATCCCTACGCTGTTGCCGATTTCCTTGATTTGCTGGAGTCCGTCTTCTAGTCGCTTGTATCCTCTCCCCTGAGCGCGGGCAATACCCCGGAGAGCGCGTACGATCGCGTCCATATGGATGTGCTCTGGGCAGTCCACAGTGCACCGCGTGCACAGTGTGCAAGCCCAGATAAATTCTGACTCCACCAACTCCTGCATGTTTCCGGACAGGATCTTAAGGGGGATGTCTCTCGGAGTCATGCCAGGGTATGTATCCGTAAGAAAACACGTTGAAAGGCATTCCTCGCATGTAAGACATGCCTTCAGTTTTTCTCCGCCGCCTTTTTTCAGTATGGCAGACGCTTGTGTCTCGGTTATGGTCTTGTTCGCATCAGTCACTATTCATTCTCCGAAGGCCGGGCCACCACACAGTGAGGGCCCTGATTTTCGCTCTCCTGGCAAACGCCGGTCCGTATTGTTGGATGCCGACCCGTTGATAGGGCGGGGGCCCGATCAGTCAGGGATGCTTTTCTTCTTTCCGACCCCAAGATCATGAATCGGAATAAGGATGTCCGCTGCTTCCCGAATGCGCTTCATGCTTTCGTACGCCTGTATCGCATCCAGATGCACGCCTGGGGTGATTATTCCTCCGCCTGGAGGAAAATTCTCAGCATTGCAGCAGAGTCCGGTAATAATAGCCTTACCTTTCTCCGTCTCAACGACAACGGACTGTCCGCCCGGGGTGTGACCCGGCGTGAACAACACATGAATACCATCAACTATGGTGGTGTCTCCTTCAATTGTCTTCAGATTCACGTCTTCCAGGACATCCGGATAGTACCTGTGGTCAATGGGATGCGGATTGTTGCAGAAATCCAGTTCAGCCTTTTGGACATAGACTTCCGCGTTGGTGCACAGAGCGTCGTTCTCACAATGGTCGTTATGCAGATGGGTGTGTATTATTATGTCCACATCTTCCGGTGTCCAGCCTATTGTCTCCAGGGCCTCCTCAAAGCTCAACACAGGAAACCCGATCTGCTCTTCCAGATCCGGAGGCACCACGAAGTCCTCCAAACCGGTGTCCACAAGGATTTTCTTCTCTCCGCCCAGGATAGCGAACGAGTAGATGGGCAGGATGATTCTTTTTCCGTAGAAACGCTGATAGGTCATTATTCCCTGGTCGGTCTCATTGAATCCCACGGCTAGAGGTCGTATGGAGTAAGTAGCCATTTCTCTCTCCTGTTCGGCGGGAATCACTCCCAGATGAGGGCCTCGGACACAAGTTCCGAAACCAGCTTCACTTCCAGGTCCAACTCGAAATCGTCGTTCACATCCTTGAGTTGAGCAAAACACATCTCGCACCCGGTGGTAAGCACTTCAGCACCAGTCGCCCGGATTTGGTCGGCTTTGACTCTTGAAGTCATCATGCGCCATTCGGGTTCAGCAGCGATAACAAGACCGCCACCGCCGCCGCAGCACCAGTTTTCCAAGCGGTTCGGAGTCATGTCCACGTAATTGTCAGTGAGAGCTTTCAGCACGTTGCGCGGCTCCTCGTACACGCCGCCGTTGCGCGCTATCTGGCACGGGTCGTGATAAGTGACCTTGCCTTCGACCACCGATTTGTCGAGCTTTATCCGCCCCTCTTTTACATACTTGTCCATGAGCTCCAGAAAAGTCATGACGTTGAAGCTGCGCTTTCCGATCACGTGTTTCATGATTCGGTACGCGGTTCCACATTCGCATATAACCAGATTCTTCGCCCCAAGGGATTCGGCCTCATTGACTATGCGCTCGTAAATCTGTTGCGCCATTTCAGCGCTGCCGAGAAACGCGCCGAAATTCACCGCCTCGAAATAGCTGAGAGACCAGTGCTCACCAGCAGCGTTCAGGATCGACGCGGTCGGAAGAATGGAGGGTTTCTCAGCCATTGAAACGAAGAGCACGTTCGCACCCTGAACGTCAATGGGTATCGCTTTCTCAGGCTCCATCCCCGGCCACTTCTCGCAGAATTCGGCTCGGATCTTATCAAGTTCCTTTATGAATTTCTCCTTGGTTTGCTGGAAATTCTGACCTTTTGAAATGGAATTCTTGGCCCGCATGGTGAGCGGCTTGGGGTCCATATCCGCACCGAGCACCATTGCTTTTGCTATAGCCTGTATCTGCTGGGTGTCTATCCCGAACGGACAGTAAACCATGCAGCGCCTGCAGCCTGTACAGGTAAAAGCAGTGTCATAAACTCTTTCCATCCATCGTTCATCGATTTCCACGGCTTCGTTCAGCCACGGGGCCACTTTGCCGGTGATTTTGTGATAATTCTCAAAGAGTCGACGGATATTCTGAGCACGTCCAACCGCTGAGAGACGAATATCGCCGGTAGAAGCGTAAGCATGGCACGCGTCAATGCACATCCCGCAGCGACTGCAATTGTCCAAATACATGAGTATCGACTGATTGAGCTTCTCGCCCAGAAGCTTGAGTAATTCCTGTTTTTCCGCGGCTTCCATGTTAACCTCTCCTCAGTTTGTTCAGCGGCACTGCAAAGAAGGCGTGCATTATCTTGCTGAATGGCAAGTAGAGCAGAAAAAGATTTGCAAGAAGCACGTGGGTCCCTATCACTGAATAGTGGGCACCAGAAAGGTACTGACGAGGATCAGCGAAGGTGAATTTCACCAGACTGTCCAAGTACCCGGCGAAATCCTTCTTAGTCATGACGAAACCGCTGTCAGTCCAGGAATTGCCCCAACTGATTATGTCCCCGCTAACTGCAACACAGAGGAGTAGAAACAGGATCAAATAATCGCCCGGCACCGTGATCTCGCGCACCGGAGTGCGAAACCGGCGGACCAGAAAGTAAAACAAGCTCACAGTGATCACCACGCCGACCACCCCATTGCCCAGCATATGCTCGGAGTCCTTGGGCATGATCTTAACCTGCGGAAGGATGTCAAGGTGCGCTAATATCAGTAGCAGAAACGCTATGTGAAATGCGATGAGAAACGCCCAGAAAAGAGGCTTGGTTTTCCGCACGGAAGGCATGGTGAAGGCGTCCCAGAAGGCTCCGGCCATAGGAGCGCTGGGCGGCTCATGGAGGCTCTTGCCGTCAGGAAAAATCCTCAGCGTGCGGGGTAGGCCAGGAGATCTGAGAACCTCCGCGATCCGCGCCACAATCCAGAATAGGCACCAGGCAACAGAAACGTAAACCATAGGTACCATAACCACATACCAGAATTTGTCCGCCATGTGTCACTCTCCAAAAAATTCCCCCAATAGATCAGATAAGTATCTGATCACGCATGGGAATTCCGTATTTTTGTCGCCCTAACACAAAGCAGCCATTCCTGGAAGGGGATTCTACCAGAAGAGACATGGAGTTCTCCCTGAATTTCTCCTCCAGGAATCGCTTAGATTGCA
Organism: Desulfomonile tiedjei; assembly: GCA_016212935.1. Lineage (GTDB taxonomy): Bacteria > Desulfobacterota > Desulfomonilia > Desulfomonilales > Desulfomonilaceae > Desulfomonile > Desulfomonile tiedjei_A. The sequence continues at coordinate 16,794 of JACRDE010000305.1, forward strand.
AAAAAGTTCTGTACCCCATCGGCAGGAGCCGTACTCGCCGGGCTATTGAACGGCAATTCTAGCTGACAAATCTTCGGTATCCCGTTCGTTCTTTGACGCGCTCAAGCCGTGTTTCCCGGGTCTCAGAACTCACCCGACAAATACCGCGTTCGAGCAGCGTTTTGTTCTTCGTTCTCCATCTATGGCGTTCGATGAGTGTCTTGCCCACATGCTTCTTCAGCTTCACATCCTCAGTCAAAGACCAGCCGGATACGTACTCTAGCGCTCAAGGCATGTCCAAAGCTTTTATGCGTTTTCTTCCGAAGAGACCATAGATGCGAGCGGTTCCTCTTGCCTAACCCTCGCAATCATAGCTCTCACTCCATCAGGGCGATCCCGCCCCTATATTCATGATTGTTTCAATGGGGAATCACAAATGTATCACGTGGCGCTTGGCGTGTCAAAGTCAGACTCTTGGGCAGGAAGACTACCGCAAGCAAACGAGAAGGGCCGACCCCAGCGCGTCGGCCCAACACATTACCAAGTTGGTCAAGATTTCAATTCAGTAGCGGCGTTAAATGCCTATGGAACCGGAACAGGAATCCCGAACACTCCACGAAACGCGACCTGAAGCGGCGGAATATCCGGAAACTGCGCGGAAAATGGAATGCACGCAGGACACGGCAAATACAATTTTTCGGAACATAGTGGCATTTCATTCAGGTTGTAGGCATCCATGGGCTCGGCTGCAACGGCGTTCATGGGCAGGTAAGGATTGAGCGGCTCACACAAAGCGATCTCTGTCAGTGACGCCCCAATGAGCAGGAAGAGGGTAACGAACAAGACTGATTTTTTCATTGTGACGAGTCTCCGGCTGAAGGATTGTCGAGGTAACCTTACAATATTAATCACGTAAAGTCAACTAGTTTTCCTAAATTGCTTACATCAAATCTTAACTTATACTTTACTATTATCAGATATCTGTTGAACATCAGTCTAATAAAATTGGCAAAATATGCGCATAGACAAAAACCGCATCGGCAAGCCTGCTCTCGGCCTCCAAATCGCTATTGCAGCATCAAGTTTCCGGCTTGCTGCATTCCAGCTAATTTGCCATTTGGTTACGGGCGAGGAAAGACATTCTTGCCTCAGATGCAATTGCGAACGCAGTGAAGCAATTTCCTTTTTCCCCGAGAGATTGCTTCGCTGTTTCATCCGAACTCCCATGACGAAACACGGCGGCGTGAAACGCGAAGACGTTGCAGTACCAGGGCATCTTGCCGGTCACCTTCAAGCCTTTTTTTATGGGAAATTGCCTTCAAGCGGTAATATGGGGGCGAGGACGCATAAGATCCTGCTAATCTATCATTACCGCTGCCGCGGAATGACGGACTCTCCGCATCTCAGAATTCCTTGATGGAATTTGAATTAGTATCACTCCCTACAATGGAAAATTAGCAAGCAATCCTAATATTAATCAATCACTTAGGCACGAGCAAGCCGGTATAATGGGACCATGACCGGATCACGCACTGAGTAGTGGCCCCGAGTCCTCGATCATGCTAAAATACAGTTTTTGGCAATAATTTGAAGGTGCAGAGGGTTTGAAAAGGTTACTTAGAGGGATCGTTGCAGGAATCAAGTGGGCAATTATGGCTGTGTTGGCAGTGGAGGTCTTGAGTTTTCTGGCCATCACCGTCACCAACTACATTTTCTACGGCCACGCGCGGGAAGGCAGTCGGGCAGTGTATGACGCGTACACTCTCTTTCTGCAGGAACATGGTATTCGACCCACGGCATTCAATGCTCAGTCGGATGATCCGGACAAGAACAAATACATCTGGATCTTCGGCGGCTCGACCATGCGAGGATCCACGGACTTCAGCGACAGGACGATCCCCAGTTGCATTTCCATGTTGCTCAATTCCAACCGTGACGGGATCAATTTCACCATAATCAATTTCGGTACCAATTCTTTCAACTCCTTGCTGGAAACCAAGTACCTGCAGAAGAAGCTCATTGACATACAGCCGCCTGACGTCATTGTTTTCTATGACGGGGCCAATGACGTAAAATACTTTCTGGAGCACAGGGACCCGTACGCCCACCACGGGTATCGCCGAGCCAAAGCGTTGATAGAAAGTTACTATAAGAGCTGGTTCGGATTGCTCAAGCCCTTGAATGCCGCAGTCTATGCATCTTTCACCAAGGAACTTTACGACAAGGTGATGCAGGTCGGAGTGGCGGTGGATACCGACACGCCAGAATTCAGACAACTTGTAGACGCCACGGAGAAAAGGTACGACCACGTCAACAAGCTCGCAGGTAGCTATGGAGCTCGGTTCGTTCTGTTCTGGCAACCGACGCTCTGGACTGAAGACTGCCAGGTTGCAGGTTCAGCAAAAGCTGGAGAAAAGAGCATCATCCTGGACGACGAACGCTGGCTTACCGTTCGCAATAATTTCACAAAGCCTTACGTGGCACTTCAGCAGAGGCTCGAGAAAAAGGACTATTTTGTCGATTTCAGAGACGTGCTTTGTAGCCGTCAGGTGCCCGCGTACAAACCGGATGGGGTTCACCTGACAGACGAAGGACGACTCCTGATCGCTGAAAGCATTGCATCCGTCCTGAAAGAAAAACTCGACCTGGACTTGCCGGACAGCATCACTGAACAATGAAACTGGCCGTTACAATCGACGTGGAAGAAGAAGGGCTGTTTTCAAACCGGTACGACCCGCTCAATGTCCCTGTTGAAAATGTGCTTGCTTTGACGCGACTTGACCCGGTTTTCCGAAATTGGGGTATTCGCCCTACATTGCTCTGCACGTACGCTGTTGTGGTTCAGAAGCGCCATCAGGATTTGTTGCTTAGCCTGCAAGCAAAGTGGGGTGCTGAAATTGGGGCTCATCTGCATCACTGGAACACTCCGCCTTTAGAGGAACTGCCGTATCGCCAACCGGTTCCTTCTGACCTTATGGATGTGCGGCTCCTGACTGCAAAGCTCGAGATGCTTCTGAGGGCGATGCATGAAATGGGAATCGTCCCGTCGTCTTTTCGGATGGGCCGCTTCAACATGGGGCCCAAGATGTTCTCGGTGATTGAGAAAGCCGGTATTTTGGTAGACAGCAGCGTTGCGCCGATGAGACGCTATTACGGAGGCCCCGACCATCTGGCAGCGCCGACAGACCCCTATTTTCCGGACCCTCTGGGGCCCGTGTGCCCAGGGAACTCCAAGATCCTGGAAGTGCCGGTGACCATTCTTCCGGTAGTGGCTAAACTGGGGAACGTCTTTCAAAGCATGCGAACCAACAAGGCCCTGGAAGATAGGATATCGTGGATCGCTGCAAACCTGGGTTCGCTTCCTGCTCAGCCCATGTGGACGGGTTTGAAGCGTTTGAAGGCAGCTGTGGCCGTTCACAGGCGCAGAGGTGGAAGGGTATTGACCATATTCTTTCATTCATCCGAGCTTATGCCTGGAGGATGCCCGGAGCATAAAACAGAGAAAGACATAGATAGCTTCTTCAGAAAGCTTGACGGATTCTTCTCTTGGCTTCACAACAGTCTGGGGGTGCAATCCGTGACCTTGTCGGAACTCGGAGATCTGTACAGGGCAGAGAGACTGAGCGGAGGAATTTGATCCCTAGCTGATCGTTTCACAATCACCCTTCCTCTCGGCCTCTGGAACTGCAGAGCGTTCAATGACGCACGATGTCTCTTGTAAGGGTGGTTTGCAGACCGCCACCACCCAAAACCGACGCTGGCGGCAACGACAAGGTTTTACTGGATCGCTCCGCCAGAGTAGATTTCATCACCTATCAGCTTTTCTGTGGAGTCCTCTTAATGCCGCTGGGCCGAAAACCGATACGCATCGCTGTGTTGCTTCAGGATCTTGAGTTCGGCGGAACCCAGCGTTATGCGATTCACCTGCTAAAACATCTGAGCAAGGATCTATTCAAAGCCGAACTCTGGGTTCTGCGCGGTGGCAGTGACATGGTGCCGGCAGCAGAAGAGGCCGGAATCAGCATTAGGCACCTGTCACACGACACCCGGGTGAGCCCGGCTTCTTTAGCGGCGCTTGCCAGGCGGCTTCTGACCGATCGGCCTGAGATCCTCTACACCTTGACTGTGGTACCGAACATATGGGGGCGAGTATTCGGTAGAATCGCTAGAGTCCCGGTCGTCGTGTCGGGCTACCGGAACTTGCTGCCGAGGCAACATGAAAGATGGCTCTGGCGGCTGTCTGACAAAATCATATGCAATGCTGAGATATTGAAGCGCGTAATGGTCAGCAAGTTCTTAGTGGACCCTGAACGAATTGCAGTGGTTCCGAACGCAGTGGATACGGATTTTTTCAAACCGAAGCAAGATGAGTCTCGGAAATCAAAGACGGTTCTTTTTATGGGAAGACTTGTGGCGGAAAAGGATCCCTTGAACCTTCTTGAGGGCTTTCGGCTGGCTGCGCGAGAAGTCCCGGACGCGACGCTCGATATTGTGGGCAACGGCCCTTTGAAACCGAAAATTGAAGAGAGAATTAGAGATTACTACTTGGAATCCAGGATCAGATTGCTGCCCGCTACGGCAGATGTAAGGCCCGCGTTCAGTAAGGCTTCCGTTTTTACCTTACCTTCAGCGAGCGAGGCTTCTCCAAACGTGGTGATCGAGGCAATGGCAATGGGGCTGCCAGTTGTGGGTACCCGTGTGGGTGGTATTCCTGAGCTCATCGAGAACGGGCGTACCGGTATTCTGGTCAATCCTGGAGACCCTCGAGGCCTTGCCGACGCTCTAACATCATTGCTCACCAGCAATGATCGAGGCAGCGAAATGGGACAGGCAGGCAGGAAACGGGTCCTTGCGCATCATTCCCTGGAATACATGGTGAGCAGGACTGAGGAAGTGCTTCTAGAGGCTGCCGGAGAAAAAAAATGATCGGTTGAACGAATTGTTGCGCGTGGGGTTCCGATTGTCTCTCATTGGCCCTTTTGCCTCCCGGGCAATCTCCCCAGAAAACGCGGCCCCACCAGGAAAAGAACTCCCAAATAGATCAGCAGGGTGATCACCACTGCTGGTTGAAGAGTCACCAGAGGCTTCAGAAGCATGAAGGCCCCCAGGCAAACCCCAACAAGGCACCCGGGGAACAGGAAGTCCCCAGCTTTGAAGAACCGGAACCTGATCTGACAATAAGCGAATGTGAAGACCGTCATAACAAGCTTTGTCAAAATGATTACCAGACACCCACCTTCCAGTCCGAGCGGTTGTACCAAGACTACATTGAACAACAAGTTGAGGGCAGTAGCCCCGATGGTAAACCCCAATAGCGTCGTGGCCGCGCCCGCAACCATCATCACGTAGGAAAACAGGTTGTTTTCAAAGGAAAGCAGTATGGTCCAAACCAGGTATTTCTGCATCCAGACAGCATCACTGTATTCAGTCGGATAAATCAATCCGATCAACAACTCGCTCTCTGTGTGCAACACGAACATTATGGGGAATGCCAATGCAACTAACCACAGGGCATTGCTTTTCACGATTCTGCCTATGCTTTGGCGGTTCTTCCACCAGAGCCCTGCAAGCAGCGGAAATATCACCCAGCCCAGGAATTGTTCACTCGCCAGAATAGAGACAGGATCCACCAGATTCCAGGCGGCGCTGTAATAGGCAACGCCTTTGACACCGGTGGCACTTTCCAGGAAGAATATATTTGTCTTGTTGTAAACAATGCCGAGAATCTCAATGAGAGCGAAAACAACGGATGCTCTGAACACGCCCCATACGGAGGACCAGTCAGGAATCGTCAGTATTTTTGCCGAATAATCTTTTACATAGGAGCTTATACCGAACCAGATCTTTACAGCTGCGGATATGAGTCTGAAGAGGCTGATGATAACCGGATTCAATCCTAACGCAGCAGTGCCGAACCCAAAACCGTATGAAAGCACTGAAGCAACGATCTTGATCCGCGCCTCTTTGTCCTGGCGACCTCTAACCCTGAAATCGGCGAAAAAGGTGTCCGCGACTCCTTCCAATGCGAAACCCAGAGATATCAGAGCAAGAATCAGAGACATCTGGATAGAGAACCCTCGGTACAGGATCGTGCCGAGGATTGCAGCCATGCAGGGTGCACATAACCCCAGCTTTATTATGTTTACACGGTTAAGTATTTCCGGGGCCCTGTCATGCTCGGCTGAGCCAATATCTGAAACGAGCGGATAGTACAGACCGAACTGCACCACTTTCATCAATACGCTGCCAGCGGCCATCGCGTACATGACTTCGCCGTACACGGAAACGTCTAGCCAAGCGAGGTACAAAAAGAATATAGTGCTTCCAATGCCTTCAACCCCTTGAGCGGACAGGAGATGCGCAAATCTGGATAGTATTTCCTTTTCAGACAGGGGGGAGACTGTGGCTGCTGATTCCGGCTTCATCCTGGGTTCTTTCAAGGCGCTGCTTTACGCAAACGGCCCACTTTACCATACGGAAGGTTTCGAGTACCAAATAAATTTGGCCTCGATCGGGAATAGGGCCTCCAAAGCGGTGTATCCAATTTCGTCTAACGATTTCTTCTCCAAATATTGAGCCTATGGGGGGCGGATGATATACTTGGGTGAATCAATCGAACAGCAATTGAGGAGCGGATGGATTGAAATTTGACGACATGATGGCCATGTGCTGGCGTCTGGTTCTGCGTAATCGCAGGCGATACAAGGCTGTGATCGCAGGCATTGCGTTCGGCACGGCCGGGTTCATACTTATCCAGACCATGGGTGATTCCGTGGAAAAGAAAATGGGCGAACATCTCGAGTTGCTCGGGGAAGCGACTGTGATCAAGGCGGAATACAAGAACGATTCAAGTATTCATCCCCATGAATTCACGCCCAACGATATTACGAATCTGAAGAAGATACCTAACGTCATGGCTGTAGCTCCTATCGTCTCCCTCCACAAGATCGACGTGTATCATCAGACCACGCATTGGGGGCCAGCTCTTTTCGGAGTGAACCATGACTACTGGATTACTCAGACGTGCCGCCTGCACAACGGTCGCTTGATAAGCCCTTCCGACGTCGTGGGGAGGAGGAATGTGGTCGTTCTCGGTCAAGACGTGGTGAAATATCTCTTCAAGAATACCGATCCTGTCGGTCAGGTAATTCGGGTCGGCAATTCAGGCTTCACAGTGATTGGCACCTTGGGAGGAATTCAACATACAGACATAAGGCGGGGGGTGTTCATCCCCATTACCACAGCTCAGAATTTTTTCCATGAACTCACCGCCATCAATGACATTTACATAAGAGCCGACGACTGGAATGAAGTTGAGCGGGTCCGGGAGCAGGCCTTGGATATACTCAGCAAAGCGCATAAAGGATATGAATCCGGCATCCGAGTGATACATTTTCCAAAGAGGATCGAAAAGGTCAAGTCCACGGTTTATCTGGTCAAACTCTTCATCTGGGCGGCTCTCGGCGTTACCGTGGTTCTTGGCGGATTGGGGATCACCAACGTCATGCTCGCCGCGGTGCAGGACAGGACCCGTGAAATCGGCCTGAGAAAAGCCCTGGGAGCGAGAGAAGAGCTTATCTTACTACAATTTCTGACGGAATCAGGGCTGATCAGCCTGTTTGCAGGTACCGTCGGCGTAGCTACTGGCATACTAGCGGTCCAGATGCTCAAAGATCCCCTTGGCGTGGATGTATCCAATTTAATGATGTTTTCCAGTGTCTTCGTAGGACTTTTGTTTACCATGTGCCTCGGGATCATCTCCGGGCTTTACCCCTCGATTCGAGCGAGCAGACTGGATTCGGTCACAGCAATGCGTTTTGAGTAGCTTCCCTCCACCGGATCCTGTTTATGCCTGCGGGACTCCTCTGTGCAGATCGCCGTCGCCCGAACCCTACATCGTCGGCGAGCAATATCTCCTCCGAGCGAAAGCTCTTGACAAACCGTCGTGGGTGGGTAATTATCACTTACTAGGCTATGTGTAGGATATCTATAACCAGATTTGGATTATACTTCGGTATGTTATGACCCATAAGAGTAAGTATGTTGCATTCACCCCAAATTGCCGGATGTTCCGGCCGGAGGCTACATCATGGCGGACAAATATGTCATCGTGGGGGCAAAAAGAACTCCATTCGGCAAATACCTCGGCGCGCTTTCGGAATCCGATCCCATTGATCTGGGCGTTCACGCGGGTAGAGCGGCGCTGAATTCACAGGGACGTGACCTGACGCCCGAAGTCGACCAAGTTTTCGTCGGCAACTGCATCCCGCCGGCATTCGAAACCGGTTCTGTCACCGGTCGACAAATAGCTTTGAAGCTCGGGCTGGACAAATTCACCATTACCCTTGACACCGCCTGCTGTTCGCCGTTGACAGCATTGAGAATGGCGCTTTGGGGTCTGCGTCTTGGAGAGATTTCATCCGCTCTGGTACTGGGAGTGGAAGCGATGAGCCTGGTGCCTCACATGTCCCGGCAGTTGAGGGCCGGTGTTCGCATTGGTGAAGTGAAACTCGTGGATCAGCTCTTCCCGATCAGTTATCCAGGATACAATCCTGTGGCAGTGGACGCATCTGATGGCGCGCAAAAATACGAGGTCCCGAAACGGATGCTTGACGCTTGGGCGATGGGGTCCCATCTCAAATGGGCTAAAGCCCAGGAGAGCGGCAAGTTCAACGACGAGATCGCACCGATAGTCGTAAAGAAGGGCAAAGAAAAAGTCAGATTCGAAATTGACGAATCGCCCCGCCCCTACGGAACTGTAGCTGCAATAGAGCAGCTTCCGACGGTATTCGGAGCAAAGACTACCACAGCCGGAAATGCTCCCGGCTTAAATGATGGGGCATCGGCGATGGTGGTCATGACGGAACGCAGGGCTTTGGGCCTCGGTTTGAAACCTCTTGGCGAAATTGTAGAAATGGCCGGTGAAACCGATATGCCTTACGGAATCTCCTGGATCCCTGCGTTAACCATAAAGAAGGCGTTGAAAAGGGCCAACTTGGACCTGGACAGCATAGATCTCATTGAAATCAACGATGCTTTAGCCGCCATGCCGCTCGTGAGCGACAAGATTCTCGCGGACGGAGATACGGACAAATGGCACGAGCTTCTCAAAAAGACGAACGTGAACGGCGGAGCGATAGCTATGGGTCATCCTGTGGGGGCTTCTGGCCTCAGGATAACTATGTCAATAATGTACGAGCTTCGTCGCCGCGGCGGAGGCCTGGGGGTTGCGGCTATTTGCGGCGGGCTGACCCAAGGCGAGGCAGCCATCATACGGGTTTGAGAAAGGGGTGAATCATGCCGGAAGTCGCATATCTTTTAGATCAGGCTTCAAATGTGGCCACCTTTGTCATCGATACGGCAGGCCCGGTGAACACCATCGGCCAGCAATTCGTAACCGATTTGGAAAAATCGTCCGCCAGAGCGGTGAGGGACGGGGTACTGGGCGTCCTGATCGTCTCCGGCAAGAAAAAAAGTTTTCTCGATGGGGCGAACCTAAAGGAGATCCTGGCAGGAGCGACCCCTCAGATAGCGCGGCAGATAGTGCAGAGGTACCAGGATTCGCTTGCTTTCCTGGCCAAGTGCCCATTCCCGGTGGTGGCAGCTCTCGACGGTCAAACCGCTCTTGGGGGCGGGTTCGAGCTCCTATTGTGGGCGTGCGACCATGTGTTTTCCAGCCCCGGATCCAGGATGGGCTTGCCTGAGGTCAGTGTGGGGCTCTTTCCTGCAGGAGGAGGAACCCAGACCCTGAAACGAGTCGTGGGTTTCAAGACGGCGGTCGACATGATAACCACTGCAAGGGTAGGCGGGGTAGACGCTTTCGCCAATTCCGGAGTTTTCACCATATGCGCCGCGTCGGAGATGAAATCGAGGGCAATCCGATGGATTGAACAAAATCAGGGAATAGTAAACCGCAACTACGACCCGAACTATGAAGAACCGGATTCGTCCTCTCCGGAAGACAAGCAGGTGCTCCTGAATAGGGTTCGTTTTCGTTACACCATCAGTCCCTACAGACCGTATTTGGTTGCGGCAATCGATGCGTTGGAAGCCGGCCTATCCTTACCATTTGAAGAGGCTGTGAGAAAGGAGGTCGACCTTTTCGTTCCATTGCTGTTCCATGAGAACAGCCGAAACAAGATTGACCTCTTTTTTCTGGTCACCAGTCTTGGCCCTAAGCTCGTGAGGGTGGACCCATCTAAAGCAGTGAACGTCGACAAGTTGGCGGTCATCGGCTCGGGTCTCATGGGCCAGGGGATCGCTCAAGTCGCCGCGGACAAGGGCATCAAGACTACCCTCATAGATATTGACGAAGCCAAGGTGAAAGCTTCTCTCAAGACCATGACCGACACTCTTGAGGAACTTGTTTCACGGGGACGTTGGAGCCAAGCGAGAAAAGACTCCGTATTGGCAAACTTGAGCTGGACCACAGAATATTCCGATTTGAAAGACGTTCCGCTCGTAATAGAGTGCGTGTTCGAGGATCTTGGGCTGAAGAGAAAAATCCTTGCTCAGGTTCAGGCTGTAAACCCGAATGCGGTTTTCGCTTCAAATACATCCACAATCCCGATGTCCGAGATTTCCGCGGGAGCGAAAAAGCCGGAACAGGTGGTTGGAATGCACTATTTTTCGCCGGTACCGTTGATGCCGCTTCTTGAAGTGATCCAGGGGCCGGTATCTAGCAAGGCCGCTGTGGCAACAGCGGTAACCGCTGGAAGAGCCATGGGCAAGACAATCATTCTGGTGGGTGATGGGCCGGGATTCTACACCAGCCGCACTTTCGGTAACTTCGTTATGAACGGAATACGTCTGGCAGAATTGGGGGTCTCTCCTTGGGACGTAGACTTGCTCGCATTGCAGGTGGGTTTTCCGCAGGGGCCACTTCACATTTACGGCACCACAGGCGGCAGCGTGATCTACCACGCTAGCAGCTTCATGGCCCAGCGATTCCCCGGCCGGATGAACATCCCGGCTACCTTGGCTCGTCTATACGAGGCGGACTATGTCGGCGCGGGCAAGCCTTGCTTCTATCTGGACTCCAGGAAAATGACGCGGGACGAGTCCGTCCTGCAGCACATCGTCCGTGTGGAAGGATGCCCGGTTCCCACCGACCAAGAAGCCAAAGACGTGCTCCTGCTGGGAATGGTCAATGAGGCCTTCTGGTGCCTCAGCGACGGAGTAATCAAGGACTACTTCAGCATGGACCTGGGAGCGGTACTGGGGATCGGGTTTCCAGATTGTTGGCACGGCCCTGCCCGGTACGTAAGCCTGAAGGGCGTGTCCGATGTGAAAGCGAGACTGGAAGAGCTTGTGGCAAAATTTAATATGCCGGCGCTCAGGCCCGCTCCCGAGTTTGATCGCCTGATTGCGTGCGGGCTGGAGTCTTCACTGATTTGAAATTCAACCGGAAACCGTCTTAGAGTTTGCCTGCACGACGGTTTTCGGTTAACTATTGGCCGAAAAACCTACTGAGTCAGACACCAACAAACATGACCAATTCGGATCGAAATCATACGAGCAGCGACAGCGAGCGGCATTTCCCTCCCGGTAGAACAAAAATCGCAGAAGCCCTGAAGCTCCTCCTGGAAGAGAAAGAGTTCAACGCCATCACAACGTCTGAAATCGCGAAGACCGCTGGCGTAACTGAAGCCTTGATCTACAAGTATTTTCGGGACAAACGAGACCTGCTTCATCAGGTGCTGAACGAATATGTCGAATACTTTTTGTCAAGGGCTGAAACCGACTTGAAGGGGATCAAGGGCGCCCTCAACAAGCTGCGCAAACTCATTTGGTCTCACATCAATATGTATGCGACCAACAGGGTTTTCGCAAAAATACTTGTGCTGGAAGTGCGCAACTATCCCGACTATTTCAAGAGCGACGCGTACGAGACGGTCAAGCGCTACGCTCAGATTGTTTTGGGAATTATTGAAGAAGGCGTCCGAAACGGCGAAATACGGCAGGATTTGAGTCCAGATTCCATAAGGCAGATCATTCTCGGGGGCATCGAGCATTTGTGCCTTCCCAGTGTAATTTTTAATACCGAGATCTCTCCGGAAGACCTGACCGAAGAGCTTTGTGAGCTGATTTTCTACGGGATAGCCACGGACAAGAACCGAAAGAATTCCTAATCAGCATTTCGGAAACAGGAGTTGAACTTGGAAATCATAAGCTATGCTGAAGAACACAGAATATTCAGGGAAGCCTTGAGAAAATTTTTCGACAGGGAAGTGGTTCCGTACATTGAAGAATGGGAAGAAGACGGGATTGTCCCAAAAAACGTCTGGCAAAAAATGGGCGAGCAGGGCTTCCTGTGTATGCAGGTCCCAGAAGAATTTGGCGGTCTGGGCGCCGATTTTCTCTATTCTGTCATCCTCATGGAGGAACTGGGCAAGAGCAATTTCTTCGGCTTGCTTGCACCGCTCCACAGCGACATAGTAGTCCCTTACATCCTTTCCTATGCTTCGAATGAACTGAAAGCGAAGTATCTGCCGGGATGCGTTTCGGGTGACACCATAACCGCCGTGGCAATGACCGAACCCAATGCTGGGAGCGATCTTGCAGGGATGCGCACGACCGCAGTGGAAGATGGAGACCACGTCGTCATAAACGGACAGAAAACCTTCATCAGCAACGGCATAGTGGCGGACCTGATTGTGCTTGCAGCCAGGAACCCCAAGGTTGAGACTCCGCCCAGTGCGATTGACCTGTACTTGGTGGAA
>JACRDE010000309.1 GCA_016212935.1 Desulfomonile tiedjei
ATCCGGCTCGAACCATTTCCCTTTCTCAGCCATCAGAGTATACGTGTCCGTGGCATCTTCCTGGACGCCAAGATCGTCTGCAAGGTTCGCCTCTGCATCAGTGATGTCGTGAAAGTCCGACAAATTCCGTATCCCGATCCCCGCGCAAATCCGGTCGAGCTTGTCGGCGAATCGGTACATAGCCCACTTGTCACTCTCATCGCTCGTCACTTTACCGGCCTTCAGATAGTTGACCCAGATCACTGTGCTCATTTGTGCCCCCAAACCGGCAGACTCGAACCGCTCGCACGAGTGACAGCCAGAGGCCCGGCTCACGCTCATTCTAGAAAAACCTGCAATGGTTCGAGGCTCTATCCATTAGTCGCAAAGCATGCAATCCGCCACTACTTCTCCTTTTTCCCGCTCGCACTCTATTCTGGACTTTTTTACGCATTTGGGTTTGGCGTCAGGCAGGCAAGTGCAAGGGCGTATGCAGCAGAAGACCATGTCGTCCTCTGGAAGCACCGCCGCAGGAACCATAACCAGACCCAGTGTCACAATTATTAGTATCGCATAGCGAAGTCGTCTCATTGATCTCCTCCCGGCACCATAATTTTTCAGGGGGAAACATACCACATTCGTGGATTATGGTTGAGCGATAATTGGTTGCCCAAAAATGGCAAATGCCCTAGCGGGTCGCAATTCCGGGGGTTGATTCCAAATGTTCCAAGCGCTGCCGCAGCGGCGGATGGGAGTAATAAAACCATACGTAAAAAGGATGGGGATTCAAGTTGGACAGATTGTAGCTTGCCAGCTTCTTCAAAGCCGTGGTCAGAGGCTGCGGATTTCCGAGAAGGTCCGCTGCAAATTCGTCTGCACTGCGCTCGAACCTTCTGGACACCCAGGCTGCGAGTGGCCGCAGGAAAAAGGCCAATTTGCGCCAGAACACACTCACAAGAAAAAGAGCGACATGATACTGGCCCGGATCGAAATTGAAGGTCCGATCCAATGGAGGCCAGTTCAACAACAAATAGGTGAAATAGAATCCAGCCAGCATGGCTGCAAGACCGATCATATATGTCTTGGCAACGTGTCTAAGCTTGAAGTGGCCTAATTCGTGAGCCAGCACCGCTAGTATTTCGTCATGGGTGTGCGAACCTATGAGAGTGTCGAACAACACGATTCGCTTGGATTTCCCGAAACCGGTGAAGTACGCGTTGGAATGCCCGCTGCGTTTTCCAGCGTCCATCTGAAATATGCCTTCTGTGCGCATGCCTGTTTCTTGCACCAACCGCTCGACCTTCTGTGCGAGTTCTCTGTCATGCAGGGGCTCGAATTTATTGAACAGTGGTGCGATAACCAGCGGGTAGAGAACCACCAGCAGAAACTGGATCAGAGCGACAAGCAAAAAACCGAGTAGCCACCAGTGGTGCGGCGATACGTGTATTGTCCAAAGCAAGGGCGCAAGTGTTATCACCAATAGAATAGCCGAAACAACAGAGGCCTTCAGATTGTCTGTGATCCAAGTCCTGAAATCGGATCTATTGAAGCCGTACTTCTCTTCCAAGACGAACGTATCGTAATAGTCGAAGGGGAGTTCCAGCAAGAAGGAAACCGAACCAAGGAGAAGAAAGAATCCCAAACCGGCAAGCAGGAAATTAAGAGAAGCGAAGAATCCATTGATCCAAGTCAGGAGCCCGGACAAAACAATAACGAGCAGAATCAAATCGCCTGATATTTTTTGGATCAAAAAGATTCTGCTTCTATCTATGGAGTATGCGCTGATTGAAGCAAGCTTCTGTTCGTCTATAAACGCCTTCATGCAATCGGGGACAGCATTTCCGCTTTCCCTCAGTCGCCTGCGATTCAGCAGCTCGATCTCAATGGCAAAGGCGAGTTGAAATAGGTAAATCCCCACAAATCCCAATGACGCGAGATTCCATTCGATCATTCTTCAACAGTTCCTCCTGCCTGGGGTACACTGCAACAATCACTCCGGCGGGCCGAAAATGACTGACCTGATATATGTATCCTCATGACGAGACCGATTTCAAGAGGCGCCGTGCATTGCTCGGGCTCCATGACCCTTCTGAGGACTCATTCTCGGTTGCCCCGGGGCTATAGGATGTTTCTTCAAGGGGAACGATTGTAACAGAATTGATATGGTTGAATGGAGTTCCGACGGGTTCGGGCAGAATCTATTTGTTCCGTGTGATAATTCGAGGAAACTTGGCTTTCCAGCGCGGGTTGTCCAGGGATAGGACCTTAAGATATTGCGAAGGCTGTGGCCCGGCTTCAAGCCGGGCCAGGTAAGGGCATCGCCTCGCGGAATGGGTTCCCGTAATCGTCTTTCTGCCGCCACCGTTGGCTAAGTGGACATTCAACCTGCGGAAGGAACGCGGCCGCTAAAATCCGGGAACCCTTTCGGCGACGCCCTTCCTTGTCCGGTTTACGGTGGTTGATTGCCTGGCGAAGGACTTACTGTCAGAAAATCAGTCCTACCGCTCCCATGAATCCATCCATGCTCGTTTTGTCGATGTTTGTCGGTTGGCTGTTTTCGAGCACAAGCCATCTCCAACCTGCTTCGAGATAGCCCCATCGTCCCTGGTTCATGGGAACCGAGATTCTGGCGGCAGCGTATCCGTCCCAACCGACATATCCTTCAAGAAAGTCGACGGTCGCGCGGCAGTTTGTCGAGACCACACTCGCTCCCAGGTATCTGATAAACCTCTCAAATCCGATACCGGCGGATGCAAGGTGTATAGCCTGACTTCTTGCCCGGTTCTGGAAGAAGTTACTAACAGCCAGCTTGTCGTCAATCTGAGTGTAACCGGCGTATATGGTCGAAATTGCATGCGGCTGCTTAAACCAGTCGTAAGTCAAATAAGCTCGGTATATAAACCGATCCCACTTGGTCAGAGTCGACGTAAAGGCCGGGTAGATGGTATTCCCGAAAAAAAACGGCATCTGAGGAATAAAATTGTTTCTGTAGTTGATCGGGGTGAAAGCTGCGCGAAGGCCCCAATTGTACTTTACCTGACACTGGGCCTCATAATCGCCAAGGTACTGGTACTTGCTCAAACCCAGATTATTGTGGAGATCCAGCTCTGTTCCGGGCCCTCCGGCAAGATTTGTTCCCCATAACGCAGTGGAACCGTTTAGTTTGACGTACCAGAGCCTTGCGGCCAGCTGAAATCTGCTGCAGCCCATCCTTGGTAGGAATGGCGGCGCACATGTGCCTCCACCGAATCCCATTCCGGGAAAGGACCCTAAGAATGACGGCTGAGCGGCTGGAGGGCAGACTGCGCCCGGAGGTGCAGGATTTCCTGCCGTGTATTTCGGCACGGGAGCCTGCGAATAGATTCTAGGCGGTCCTGAATAGACCGTTGAGGTGTTCGGCGTACGCACCGCTCCCCGGGAACGAACTTGCTGACTAGACGGCATCTTAGGCTCAGCAGACAAAGCATCGCCTTGGATCCCCGGGTTCCCAGACAGATCGTTGTACGCCCAGCCGATGTCCGCGGCTGAGTAAATTAGGGTTAATAAGGCAACAGGTAGACAAACCAATAGCTTCAAGGGCTTTATTATCACCATACCCTCCCTCCTTGACTGAATGTCCTGGGATGATGTCATTATTCAACCCTGAAATTATGTCAAGTAAATTCTGATAAAAAGTTAGATTTTTTTCAGAATAATTTCGTAACAGCCTGTCTTTGCTGGGGTCAAAAAGTCATTCTTTTGGGCGGTCGCGACCCCTTGGAATCAGGGTTTAATCCCCCTGGAACGATGGTGATTTCTAGCTTTCCCTTTTCGTGTAGTGATATCTAAGCAATTTTACCTCAAGCCAAGTAATTCACTCTCCACACGCCCCCGCTTCCTTGACCCGGGCTTTCGATAAATCTATGATTGCTGCTCGGATGAATCCCAGGCGATCCCTCTAATGAGATTTCATACTTTTCAGGACGATCAGGTAAGTAATGGGACGCAAAGCGATTTTCTTGGACCGAGACGGCGTCATCAATTCAAAGCTCCCAGAAGACAACTACGTTTCGTCTGTAAGTGCGTTCGAATTCCTGCCAGGGGTATTCGACGCCCTGATCGTGCTGCAGGAACTCGGGTTCATCTTGATAGTGATTACGAATCAGAGGGGAATAGCCCGCGGCTTCATGTCCGAAGCAGACCTCGAGAGAGTTCACAGCCACATGCATTCAGAGTTACAGAAGCATGGGATATGTCTTGAGGCGATATATCACTGCCCTCACGAGAAGTCGGAGTTCTGCGATTGCCGCAAGCCTGAACCCGGAATGATCCTTACCGCAGGACGGGATTATGATATTGATCTCTCGTCGTCTTACATGGTGGGGGATTCCCCTTCGGACACTGCCGCAGGCAGAAGGGCCGGGGTATGTTCCATCCGCATCGGAAGTGACCCGGATGAAAACGCTGCATCGGCTTTTGAGAGTCTGTTGGAATTTGCGCTTCATCTGAAAAGAGAAGCTGATGGCGAATTGGGCGATTCCTCTCACACTCGATCCGGTTGACATTACAGGAGACTAATAATGGAGTATTCACCAGCGAACGCGGGGCCGGTTCTGGACCAGGATGCAAGGTTGTCTTCGGACAGCGAGTTTTGTTTCGCTTGCGGACCTCACGTCCCGTGTTTCACTGAATGCTGCGGAAAACTTGAGCTGCTTCTTACGCCATACGACGTTCTGAGACTCAAGAACAGGTTGAAGCTTTCTTCTGCCGATTTCCTGGACACGCACACAATCATGCGGTGGCGAACCCCTCACGGGTTTCCTGAAGTACTCATGAAGATGGACGAAGCGACAGGCAAGCGATGCCCTTTTGTAACCCAAGCGGGATGTTCCCTTTACGAGGATCGGCCCGGAGCTTGCCGGATTTACCCGCTGGGTCGGGCAGCGACTTCACATCCCATGGATGGTTCGAGGCGAGAGTTTTATTTCACTGTCAGAGAAGACCATTGCCGGGGGTTCGAGGAGAACAAGACATGGAAGGTGCGGGAGTGGCTTGCCGATCAGGGGATGGAAGATTACAACAGGCTCAACGACATGCTCATGGAGATCTACGTCTTGAGGTCTCGCGGAAAATCCGTCGAGCTGGGGCCTCAACACATACAAATGTTTGTCATGGCCTGCTATAACACGGAAAAATTCCGCGATTTCCTTTTCAAGAGCCGCTTTCTGGATAAATTCGACATTGATGAAGAGCTGATACAGGCCCTGAAAGTGGACGACGCCAGACTGCTCGAATTTGCCTTTCTCTGGTTGAGGTTCGCCCTCTTCAGAGAGCCTGTCCTGAACTTGAAGTCCTAGGGATCTTATACCAATGCGCTTTCAAAGCAGTAAGATCGGGGAAACACTTCTTACAAGAAGAGTTTCTCCGATTTTGCCTCTTTGATTGCGAATTCGTATTAATCGGATCAGCGTGGTTTCTTGTAAAGCTTCTTCAGTCGATTTATGTGTCCTCGGCCCAGGCCCTTGACCTCGCAGCCAAGCTCGAAATACTGCCTGATCTTTTCATCGTCAAGGATTCCGAAGCAGTCGATTACGGCAAGTGGACCGCCAGCGGCTTCCACAACCTTTGCGGGATCGAGATCCATGAACTGCTTGTGCCGTACAGCGAATATCACCACATCCGCCTCATCGAGCGCCTTCC